>CALIEE010000072.1 GCA_938022485.1 uncultured bacterium
TTGATTACTGACCATTTTACTAACAAACGATCGCTTGAGTTTAGAATGGGTCGAGCCGCAGCCGCTCAGCTATTAGAAAAGCTAGGAATAGACTCCCCTCAAGGCATACTAAAAGGCTCTGAGGGGGAGCCTATCTGGCCCAAGGGTAGCATTGGGTCAATCAGTCATTCTTCTGATATCGCCATAGCTACGGGGGCTAGAACGAAAAACTTCTCTGGGGTTGGCGTAGACCTTGAGCTTTGGAATCCCTCAAGAGATTACAAATTTTTGAACAGGGCTCTAAACTCTGATGAACAGGAATGGCTCACGGGCAATCAAAAGCAAGGTCTTCAAATTTTTTCTGCCAAAGAAGCACTATATAAACTATTCTTTTCTAGTTTTGGTCTGAAGCCAGAGTTTAAGTCAATTAGTTTTACAAAAGAACAAGATGGTAAGCTAATCGGTCATTGGAACATTTTGGGAAAAACTGAAGAGAAGCTTCAGAAATTACTACCTTCACCCTTCTGTCAAAGCTATGTTTGCAAAGACTCAAGTAATCAAGATTACCTGGTCAATATTTGCTGGCTCGACGCTTAACTGAGAGCTACAACTCGTAGAATAAGGAAGAGGAAATTGCTTAGCTTCAATAGGCAGACATTTTTACTAGCCACTTTTCTTTTTTGTTTTTGCACTCTAGGGCTATTAGTTGATTCTTACCTTCTTCACAGGACAGCTGAATTCTTCGGAGGAACGGCACTTAATAGACCCTTCACTCTAAAAACTACTGCTGAGTATGCCTCTTTCGCAATCCTCGCTTTGTTCTATAGCCTTGTTTTCTTCGGAACAATACTGGCTATTCTCTACCGTATAATTTTTCCTTGGCTAGGTTTAAATGCTGCTCAGTCTCTGTATAGCTCAATCATTGTATTCGGCGGCACTTACGCCAGTTACACAATCATCAAACACCAAATACACAAGTATTTTCAAAACATGTTTGATCTCCAAGTTCTAAAAGAACTTACTGCGGGAAACTTCTTAAACTTGTTTGGATATATAAGCCCACAGCATTTGATAGTGGCTCTAGGAGGTTTAGCCTTTGTCTTTCTTAATATACTGGTCATCAAATTTTTAGGAAAAACAGGTGAGCCTTTAAAAACTAACCAACGATCAAAATTTACTATTTCCACTCTATGCTTAGCTTGGCTAATCTTACTTATAACTCACTTTAGCACTGCTTCTTTCGAGTCTTTGCGCTTCGGGCTGAGAAATACTCTCGCCTACCTGCTCCCTGATGAAACTCTTAGAATCCTTTCAGATTTTGACAGAGATGGATTCGGGCCACTGACATCTCCTCCAGATTCAAACAATATGGATGCAGATATTAATCCTTGGGCTCTAGATATCCCCGGTAACAATAAAGATGAAAATGGCTTACTGGGAGACTTCAGTGAAGTTTCCAGAACCCATGAACCAAGCCTCAAGCTGCCTAAGAATAGTCAATCTCAACCAGTAAATGTAATCCTAGTTGTAGTTGAGACCTTCCGCAGTGATGTGGTGAAAATGAATCTTGATGGCTCTCAAGTTATGCCCTTTCTATCAAGCTTAGCGGATAGTCAAGCGTTTACGCCTGATGCCCACTCAAACTACGGCGTAACAGCCAGAGCGATACAAACTCTCTTCTTTGGCAAACTGGGCTACAAAGAAAATGACACTACTCTTTTTGAAATCTTCAAAAAACAAGGTTACGCAGTCCATACCGTATCCGCTATGGATGAGAATTGGGGGAACAACTACGCCCTACTCGGTATGGACAAGCTCGATTCTTTTTTCGACACTCGTTTTATTAACTGGCAAGAGCGAGAATTAACTACCTGGAAAAAGATGAATACCAGCTTACTCTCACTTGACTGGCAAGAGTTAAACAAAAAAGCGTTCGATGTAATAGGCAACAGTGAAAAACCATTTTTTCTTTACCTAAACTACCAAGACCTCCACTACCCCTACCACCAAAGCTCCATGGAGCTTAAATTTATTGAGAAAGGAGAAAAAGACTCCAGATTCTTTAAACCCGAAAACAGAGATAAAATATTAAGACAATATGCCAACGCTGCATTTCATTTAGACAAGGGTTTCAGACAACTCTTTGAGTTTCTCCAAGAGAAAGGACTATCTAAAAACACAGTTGTCATGATCATTGGTGACCATCCTGATTCAATTTATGAAAACGGTCTGCTAGGGCATGCCTGGACGCTCGATCAACACCAAAGAAAAACCCCGCTTTTTATCTCAGGAGCAGGAGGAGAGATTAAAACTCCCGTAGGACAGCAGGAGCTAGGACAGATTCTCCTTGATTCAGTATTCTCCGAGAAAAGTCCTTCTCCAATGGTAGTAATCCCTGAGGAAAGTAAAAAGCAATTTGTCCTAACCGGCTCCTTAGAACAACCCCGACAAATAGGCTGGTTATCTAAAAATGACCTCATTGCTTATGATTTCAAAACTGGCCGAGCTCGGTTTGGAGAGAATGGCAGCTGGCTTAAGTTAGATAAGGCGCTCAACGAAACCAAAGGCGGGCAGTTAAGGAGCCTTATACATTATTGGGAATCCCTTAGGGCGGCTAGAGCTGGGCTCTAAGCCCCTGTTTAGACCAACTTAATTATTGGCCGCTGCGTAGGTATAGTCTAAGAACTGCCAAGCTCCCCCAGCTTCCCTATGCCAAAGCCTGATATAGACCGTGCTACCATCTGTTGGAAGTCCAGAAACGCCTATCGAAGTCTGATCTTCTAAGAATGCACTGTCTAGAATGTCGCTGGCTCCTAAACTTGTGCCTGCATAAAACCACCACTCCGAAGAAGCACTGGCATTGGCCGACCAACTGAATGAAACGGTATCACCTCCTAGAGTGCTATTACCTACTGGACTAATAATAGAAGGTAATAAATCAAGGCAAGCGCCGACATAAGTAACGTCGGTAAATAACCACTCTCCACCTATTCGGTACCAAAACCTTACAAATACAGTACTACCGTTAACAGGAAGTCCTGTAACGACTGTTGACAGACTGCTTCCCAAAGATCCACTATTGTAATAATCAGATCTTCCAACACTTGAACCAGCCTCTAGCCACCACTCGGTAACTGGAAAACCTTGAGCAGACCAGCTAAATGTCTCACTAGATCCTGACAGTTTTGTACCTGCCATTGGACTCAAAGGTGCTAATCCACTGATTTGAAGCCCTGCCATGTAAGTAAAATCTGTTGTCTGCCAAGGCTGCCCCGCTTCTCTATGCCATAGTCTGACATAAATGATTCTTCCATCAATCGGAAGTCCCGTAACAGTTTCAGTTTGGCTTGAGAAAAGAGCTCCACTATCATGATAGTCTCTTGCCCCCACTTCAGAACCCACATAGAGCCACCATTCGTCCACAGCTACACCATTATCAATCCAGGCAAAGGTCTGAGTACTACTGTTGACCACAGAACCTTCAGCAGGCATCGTGATTAGAGGACCAACAATATCCGGATCTGATAGGTAAGTAGAGTCGGTATACTGCCAAACTCCATCAAGAAAGTACCAAAGGCGCACATAAACGACGCTTCCATCAGCAGGCAATGTAGTGACTTGTTCCGAAAAATTTAACCCTAGCTCACCACT
>CALIEE010000073.1 GCA_938022485.1 uncultured bacterium
ATGACGATATCCCGGGCTACGTTGCTAACGGTGTTGCTACTTGTGGCATCGTTGGAGAGAATGTTGTGCAAGAGAAAAGCCCTCAGCTTGAGGTCATTTCCAAAATGGGATTTGGGAAATGCAGGCTCTCGCTGGCAGTGCCAGCGAGCTTTGATTATAGCTCAGTGCAGGATTTGAACGGAAAGAAAATTGCCACATCCTATCCTGAAATACTTTCTCGTTACCTGGAGGAAAAAGGTGTCGCTGCTGAAATACAGGATATTAGTGGCTCAGTTGAAATAGCCCCAGCGATAGGCTTGGCAGATGCCATTTGTGACCTAGTGAGTTCAGGCGGAACACTGCTTGCAAATCGTTTAAAAGAGGTTGAAAGAGTTCTTGATTCAGAGGCGGTGCTTGTAAAGAGTCTTAACTTAGGAGACGAGGAGTCTCGTGTTCTAGAAGAGCTAGTCTTTAGAATTTCTACTGTAAATAATTCTCAAGGCTGTAAGTATATTGTACTTAACTCTCCAAATGAGTCTTTGCAGACCATTTCAGACATTTTACCAGGAATTAAAAGTCCAACTGTAGTGGAGCTAGCTGAGGAAGGTTGGAGTGCAGTGCACGCAGTGGTTAACGAAGAACTATTCTGGGACGTTTTAAGTAAACTGAAAGAGGCAGGCGCTGAGGGGATTACAGTTCTGCCAATTGAGAAAATAATAGTCTAGAGTTCTTTATGAAGATCGAAGTGATTTCCAACCCCGCACCTTCTTCTTGGCCTGAGCTTTGTCGGCGCCCAGTTTTTGACTTTTCAGAGTTGCAAATGACGGTGCGAGAGATCATGGATCAAGTCGCTACTCGGGGTGATGCTGCTCTTTTAGATTATTGTCGGAAATTAGATGGTGTAAAGTCTGAGCAATTTCAGCTAAAAGTTTCCAAACAGGAATTCGAAGAAGCAGAAGCTCTTGTTTCTGAGCCTTTAAAAAAGGCTATTGGCACGGCGCTAACGAATATCCGTACTTTTCACCAAGCTCAAGAAACCAAAGATCTAGAGATAGAAACCATGCCAGGTGTGTTCTGCTCTAGGAAAAGTGTCGCTATCGAGTCCGTGGGATTATACGTTCCGGGAGGTAGTGCCCCGCTTTTTTCTTCACTCTTGATGTTGGGAGTTCCTGCTGTAATAGCTGGTTGTGCGGAAATCGTAGTTTGTACGCCACCTTCTGTCGAAGGAAAACTCGATCCTACTATTTTATATAGCGCATCTCTTCTAGGGATTGAGAATGTTTTCAAGGTTGGAGGAGCTCAAGCTATAGCGGCCATGGGTTGCGGCACTGAGTCGATTCCTCGTGTTTTTAAAATATTTGGTCCGGGAAACCAATATGTGAACTGTGCCAAAATAAATTCGTATCTGAATAATATTGCGATAGATCTTCCTGCTGGACCAAGTGAGGTAGCGGTAATGGCTGATAGTTTCTCTTATGCCTCATTCATAGCTGCAGACTTACTTTCCCAAGCGGAGCATGGCCCGGATAGTCAAGTTATGCTTATCTGCGATTCTTTGTCCAAGGTTGAAGAAGTGCAAACTGAACTTTCTTTACAGTTAGAAGACCTTCCTCGAGCCAGTGTTGCCGCTAAGGCCCTATCTAATAGCAGAGCAGTGTTATTTGATGACTTGGAGCAGGGAATGAAGTTTTTAAACCTTTACGCTCCAGAGCATTTGATTATTTGTACTGAGGATGCCGAGAGCCGTGCTCAAGAGGTTACTAATGCCGGCTCTGTCTTTGTAGGCTCTTGGAGTCCAGAGTCCGTAGGAGATTATGCCTCTGGAACTAATCACACTTTACCCACGGCTGCTGCTGCTAGGGCATGGAGTGGAGTTTCTCTGGACTCGTTTTGTAAAAAAATAACCTTTCAAACTTTAACTAAGCAGGGACTAAGAAGCCTTGGTCCAACTGTGGAAATGATGGCGGAGGCTGAGCGATTGCAAGCCCACAAGAACGCTGTATCGATTAGATTAAAGTCGCTGGAGAAAAAGAATGGCTAAAAACTTCAATTTAGAGGCGTTGGTTCGAAATAATATTAAGACTTTGGAGCCTTATTCCTCAGCGAGATCTGACTTTGATAAGACTGACAAGGAATATATTTACCTTGACGCTAATGAGAATTCGTATGGCTCTGTATTGGGAAATGGCTTTAATAGATACCCAGATCCACTACAAAAGAAAGTGCGTAAAAATATTGCTAAAATGAAGCTCATTGACCCTGCCCAGGTATTTCTAGGGCATGGTAGCGATGAGGCAATTGACCTACTACTGCGTGTTTTTTGTCGACCAGCTTTAGATAGAGTGATCATCTGTCCCCCTACATATGGAATGTACCAGGTTTCTGCAGCTATTAATGAAGTAGGTGTCTTAGAAGTCCCTTTAGATGCAGGATTTGATTTAGATGTGAATGCAATTTTGAGTAACGTTGATCCAAGCACTAAGTTGATATTTGCCTGTTCTCCTAATAACCCTACGGGGAATTGCATGTCCAAAGACAGGATAGTTCAGATTTTGGAGAACTTTGATGGTTTGCTTGTATTGGATGAGGCTTACATAGATTTTGCCGGCTCGGATAAGTCGATGGTTCAGGATATTTCTAGTTTTCCGAACTTGGTTATTCTTCAAACCTTTTCGAAAGCATGGGGTCTTGCTGGTTTGCGGGCTGGAATGGCGATAGCGAGTCCACAAATTGTGAATCTATTGGATAGTGTTAAACCACCTTACAACATGAACCAAAGCTGCATTAATCTTTTGGGACGGGCAGTTGAAGAACGGCATATGTTGAAAAAAATGGTAAAGGAAATTAATGAGCAGCGAGAATACTTAGTTTCCGAGTTGAAGAATATTAGTTGTGTCCGAAAAATCTTTCCTTCAGAAGCCAATTTTATTCTATTTCAAGTGGATGATGCTGAAGAGAGGTATAACCAATTACTTTATAATGGATTTGTCTTGCGCAATAGAAGTAATTTAGTTGGTTGTGACCAATGTTTGAGGCTGACAGTGGGCACTGATGAAGATAATAAACAGTTGGTAAGGTGTCTTAAAACCTGGAATGCCATCGATGAGATGTTTGAGAGTTCCTGAGGTAGATCAATATGAAAAGAGCTTTGTTTTTAGATCGAGATGGAACGCTCATCGTTGAGCCTAAAGAAGATTTTCAAGTGGATTCTTTGGAAAAACTGTATTTAGTGCCCGGAGTAATTTCAGCTCTTAAGAAAGTTAGGTCATCAACTAACTTTCAACTAGTGATGGTTACTAATCAAGATGGTCTCGGGACTGATAGTTTTCCAGAGGATACCTTCTGGCCAGCTCACAATAAGATGCTTGAGATATTTAAATCTGAGGGCATCGAGTTTGATGATGTTCTCATTGATCGTACATTTGAAAAAGATGGAGCTGATACTAGGAAGCCTGGAACTGGAATGTTTAAGTCTTATCTGACTGGTGAATATGACCTTGAATCGAGTTGGGTAATAGGTGACAGGCTTAGTGATATTGAGTTGGCAAAGAACTTGGGTTCAAAAGGCCTTCTTATTGGTGAAGCTGGCACTGAGCTAGAAGGCTTAAAAGCTCTAACTTGGCCCGACATTACAGATTTTATTCTTCAAAAAGGGCGAGCCTCTAAGGTTAAGCGCAAGACTAAAGAGACTGATATTGAAATATCCCTGCTTTTGGATGGTTCAGGTCGGTCACAACTTAGCACAGGGCTTGCCTTCTTCGATCACATGCTGGAGCAGATTGCCAGGCACTCTGGTGTTGATCTTGAGATTTCTGTAGATGGTGATCTGGAAGTGGATGAGCATCACACTATCGAAGATACAGCATTGGCCTTGGGTGAGGCATTCAAGTTAGCTCTGGGTGAAAAACGTGGAATTGCTCGCTATGGCTTTTTATTACCAATG
>CALIEE010000074.1 GCA_938022485.1 uncultured bacterium
GGAGAACAGAAGAGTTGAATCCACAATAGCTGCCATGCTCGCCAAGCCTGAAAATATCAATACCTTGCTAATGGGCTATGAAAAAATGATGACTTTTCGATCTATAGATAAGCAAGAGGAAACTCATAAAGAAATTATGTCTCAGTTGACTGAAGCCGGAATTGAACCTTCCCGTAATATGGGCGATGATTTTGACGCTCTGGTTACTCACCGAATAGAGGATGTCGGAGGACAAAAGGAAGCAGAAAAACTAAAGGAAGCAAAAAAACTAGCAGATAGGCAGAGTTCCGAAGGTTTTTGGGATGAGGTTGGTGACAAAGCAAAGGATTGGTTTATGAGTAAGAATAATTTTATTCTTCCTCTCACTAGTCGAGCCTTTAGAGAAGCCAATAAACCTTTTGAAAGTTGGACGGAGAAAGTTGTTTCCAAGTTTAGTCAACATTCTTGGCAGAGAAACAGCGTAGTGCAAATTCGAGATGGTCTTAATAATTCCAGTTACGCTAGTAATGATACTTCTCTTTATCTCGCAGCTTCTAGACTGGGGTATGAACTTCAGCTAGCAGCTTCACAGGATGTTGTAACTGATGCTGATAGAACTAGGTTGTTTAAGTATGTCAAAAACATGTTTGACCAAGATGAGCAGCGAGCTTTAGAAATTATTGAATTTCATGACAGGGAGGCTGCCGCAAAAGTTGGTATCGTTGGTCGTAAATCTGGTTATAACACCTATAATGGAGCGATAACACATTTAGCAACTAGATGGGGTGAGAATCCCGAGGCGCATTGGCTTATCTCGAGACCACTCGCGGTGCCTCAGGCTAGAAACGGTTATGACACACAATACCTCCAAGATAGAAAACATCAGTATGCGCTATCGGTAATGCTTGCGGCTGAGCTTGAGATGATAGTTGACGGAAAGCTGGCCTTCGCCGATGCAGCTAACCTTTTATCTGAAAGAAATTTACAGAAATATGTATCTGGCACTGGAGAAGCCGCTGACGCCGAATCTTTAGCTGAGCTTAGAAGAAATATGTTGGTCAGATTTCAGGTCTATACTTCAATCAATGAAGGAATTAAGGAAACCGAGGAACTCAAAGATAGTGTTGAGCAACACGAAAGACTTTTTGAGCATTATCTTGAAGACCGGATGTCGTTCGAGCAGAGAACAAGAATTAAGCAGTTGCTGAATGGAGAAGGGCTTACTGAAGCAGAGAAAATCTACTTAGCTACCAAAAACCATGGATTTGCTTCGCCTGAGGTTAGAGAACTAACCGCAGGTAAGACTTCAAGAGAGGTTGTTAATTTGGTTAGCTCGCTAGAAAGGGGTGAGCCTGAAGCCCTACTTCCGGAAATTGAAGTTGGAAAGCTTAAGGACGGTTTGACCAGCAAAATTTCTAGTTGGCGAAAAGAGGATGCTTAGAGTCCGACCAGACTTATTTTTCTTCTATCGCACTCAGCTATAACTTTCTCAGTGTCAATAACAACAGTTCTTTCAGCTTCTATCGCTAGTACCTTACATTTAGCTTTAACCATCGAGTTTATGGTCTTCAAACCAATAGTTGGCACATCGAATCTCATGTCTTGAGATTTTTTTGGAATTTTTACTACGACTGAGCCTTCACCCCCTAGTTCACCAGCTCTAAGGATTGCGGAGTCACTACCTTCCACGGCTTCAACAGCAAGAATAACCCCTTCTTTAACTACGACAAGCTGGCCAATATGATGCTCTGCCATAGAAAGAAGTGCTTTCTTGCCATATTCAATATCAGAAAGTTCAAGCTCACTGGGCTTACGCTTAGAGAGTAGTCCCATGGGGGCTAGTTGTTTGCGGCAAAAATTAGTGCAGGGCAGTACTTCAATGCCCTCCCCTGAAAGCTCTTCGGCTAGTCCTCTAAGAACTACATCATCTTTAGTTGTTCGGAGGCGTGCTAAAAACTTAGCTCCTCTGACATCAAGCTTTACCCCGCCAAAAAGTTTTGGTCTTCCAACACCACCGGCAAAGACGACTTGAGTTATCTCATTGTCTTTGAAGAACTGAACAAGCTTTCCAAGCTCTCCAATTTTGATCCATTGGCATTTTTCAGTTAGCTTTTCAATTTCAGCTGAGGTTTCACCTCTATAGCAAACGCAAAAAACGCCAAAGCCTTGTTCCTTGGCTTCTTTAGCAAGCAATATGGGGAAGGAGGAGTTTCCAGCCACAATTCCTAGTTTTTGAGAGTTTTCTTTTATGGTCTGAGCTTCCAATTTAATTCACTGGTGTAAGGTCTATTGCCTTAAGTTTTTCAGGGAAGCCGACCCAGGTTCTAGTCAGGGGAGCAAACCCCTCGGCCTTCGCTAATGGAACGATTTAGAAAAGAGACCAGTAGTTCAACATTTGGATTTCCTCTTAGTTCCTCTGGTAGAGCTTCTAGTTTCTCGGTAGTTTTGCCGGAAGCTAGGAATAGACTTCTCCAAGCTCGTTTAATCTTGGAGCTATCTTCTCCAGAAAATCCGTTTCTCTTGAGTCCAACGAGGTTTACACCTCTAAGTTTACAACGATCACCCTGAGCAATACTGAAAGGAGGAACATCTTGACCTACCATAGAGCCGGCACCAATCATCGTGTAGTCTCCCACGCAACTAAATTGATGTACTCCAGTCATCCCGCCAAGTATGGCATTATCACCAACTTCTACATGACCGGCTAGGGCGCAAGAGTTTGCGAAGACATTATTGTCGCCGATGATGCAATCATGAGCAACATGGGAAGAGGCCATGAACAAATTATTGCTACCTACAACTGTTTTCATTGTGCCACCCTCCGTACCTATGTGGATGGTCACATACTCACGTATTTTATTGTGGTCACCAATAACGAGTTCAGCTTGTTCACCTCTGAACTTGAGGTCTTGAGGAACTCCTCCAATCACGGCAAAGGAATGAATGGTGTTATTCTGACCAATTGTGGTCTTACCCTCAATAACGACGTTAGCTTTTATTTCGGTTCCTTTACCAATTGTGACATCGGGTCCGATAATAGCGAAAGGTCCAATTTTAACATCTTCAGCGATAGAGGCGCCCTCTGATACCAAAGCCGTTGGGTGAATATTGCTTTTACTGCTCATTTATTTTTCCTATGGAATTTCAGCTGCTCGCAAAAGTCCGCTAGCTGCTTCCTCACCGTCAACGGAGGCAATACCCTCCATCACCCAAAGATTAGATCTTCTCTTAACTTCAACCATCTCAAGTCTTAACTGGTCTCCAGGAGAAACAGGCCTTCTGAACCTGACCTTATCTACCCCTGCAAACACGGAAAGTCTTTTGCCCTCAACACCATCACTTCTCACCCTGGAGTAGAGAACACCCAATTGCGCCAGAGCTTCCAGGATCAACACTCCTGGCATCAACGGTCTTTCCGGGAAGTGCCCTTCAAAAAAGGACTCGTTGCATGAGACGTTTTTCAGACCCACGATATTGTGCCCGTCGTTGAACTCAGTTACGCGATCGATTAATAGAAAAGGATAGCGATGGGGGATAATCTCCTTGATCTTGACAGTATCAAGGGGTAGTTCGAGTTTCATTATTTTAGTTGGCTGCGTTAAATCGTTTTATAACTTCGTCAGTAATATCAATGCCCTTATCGGCGTATAGAACAGTATCGCCACTCTTCTCTAAGATCAGGGTGAATTTCCTTTCTTGCCCTATTCCAGCGATGATTTGTCTGATTCCTCTGATTAACTCTACTCTCAGTAGGCCTTCTTTTCTTTGAAGAGATTCTTTTGAGTCTAGGTAGTTTCTTTTTAGGCCCTTTTCTTTGTTGATCAGCTGTTCTTCTTTTTGAACCAGGGCCGAAACCTTTAGGCTATCTCTTTGAGCTTTAAGAGAGTCTTTTAGCTTTTCCAGTTCTTTTGTTTGAGAGTCGATTCTAGATTGGGCTGATTGATATTCGCGTTTCAAGTCACTTTGTGCAGCTTTTCCTTTGTTGCTTTCCCAAACTGCTTTCTTCAAGTCTACAAAAGCCACAGAACCTAGGTTGTTCTCCGCAAAGACGGGAGTAGCTGAGAGGCTTA
>CALIEE010000075.1 GCA_938022485.1 uncultured bacterium
GCCGGCAAAAACTATTGCCGCCCTTTGCCAAAGTGATTTTTCCAAAAACCAGAAATTCTTATCATTGAGCATTTTTTGAAGTTCCGGGGATATATCATCAGGCATTCCAAAACTACTTCTAGGATCCTCAGTGTCTTCCGCTCTTACAGCCTCATCAGTAACCTGCTCTCCCGTTAACTGGTCTGGAATATCTCCAACCATTCTAACGTAACCACCGAGTGGAATTGCACAGAACTGATAATCGGTCTCAGCTCGACGCCAGCCAAAAAGCTTTTTCCCAAAACCAACCGAGAATTTAATCACTCCTACACCACACCACTTGGCTACGATGAAGTGTCCAAATTCATGTACTATTATCAATACGCACAGGACTGGCAGGCCTATTGCTATGATTCGAATTATCTCTAGTACGTCCATTAATCAGAATATCCCGAAAGAGAGGTCTACATTATTCTCGGCTTTAATTATGACTTATAATCTTCGGCTCTAGAGAACACACTCCGATGCAGCTTTTCTGGCAGCGGCATCGGCGTTTTCTATCTCAGCTAGTCCAAGAACATCACCAGACCCAGAGACAAGATTTTCTAGGTCCTTACCTACAATTCTAGCAATATCGACAATCTCGGTAAATCCTATTTCCTTGTTAAGAAATCGGCTTACAGCAATCTCATTGGCTGCATTTAGGATACAGGGCGCCAGTCCCCCGATTCTCGAAGCCTTCCGGCAAAGCTCTAATCCTGGAAATCGGTCGTTATCAGGTTGAAAAAAACTCAAATCCTGAACGTTGGCCAGATCAAGAGCTGCGACACCCGAGTTTTCAACTCGTAGGCCAGGACTCTCCTTTGGATCACGGCTAGCTAGTTTTGATAGGGCGTGAGCAATAGGAATTCTCATGTCTGTTTGATAGAGCACTGCGGTTTGCGTACCATCCTCAAAGTCAATCATTCCATGCAATATGCTTTGGGGATGAACTAAAACTTTTACTTTATCTTCAGGCAATTGAAATATTTGAACGGCCTCAATTACTTCAAGCCCCTTGTTTATCATCGTTGCAGAATCAACAGATATCTTAGCTCCCATTTCCCAATTGGGATGCTTGATTGCTTGCTCCGGTGTAACCTCTTTCATCTGTTCAGCGTCTAGGTTCCAAAAAGGACCACCGGAAGCAGTGATCGTCATTGAACGAACTTCTCGTGGGTCGACACCAAGAAGAAGCTGATAAAGACTACTATGCTCAGAATCAACAGGAATCAGGCTAGACTTACTTTTCAGTAGCCTTGCATTGACCAAGTCCCCTGCTGCCACCATACTTTCTTTGTTTGCTAAAGCGATATGCACATCGTTCTCTATGGCAGTCAGTAAGGGCTTCAAAGCTGCATATCCAGAAATAGCCATTAGAACTGTGTGCACACTAGGCTCTGATACAGCTAGTTCAGCAGAATTAGGACCAACTACTATTTTGGGACCATTCTTGCCGATTGCTCCCTGGAGATCTTCGCCTGATTTTTGGTCAGATACGGAAACCAATAATGGTTTGAACTCCTCGATCTGCTCTTGAAGCAACGACACATTCTGATTAGCAGAGAGCGATACTACATTGAATTTATCCGGGTTACGGCGAACAACATCTAAACCTGAAAGGCCTATTGTTCCCGTAGAGCCTAAAATAGCTATATTTCCAGGTTCTCGTTTCACTAGCTCAACTAAGCAGAAACAACAGTAGTGGCGAGGCAATCAACAAACCGTCAACTCGATCCAAAAGACCACCATGCCCGGGGATCCAGTTTCCAGAATCTTTTACGTCGTAGGCTCTTTTGAACATTGACTGAACTAAGTCTCCTAGTTGCGTCATCATACTGATAGCAGCGCACAAAAGTGCAATTTTACCATAGCCTAATTGCAATCCAGCAAACTCCGCCAAGGTAAGCCCCCCTACAATTGCCAGAAAAAACCCTCCGACACTTCCTTCAATAGTTTTACCAGGGCTAACAGTAGGTGCTAATCGATTCCGACCAAAGCTGCGCCCCGCGAAATAAGCTCCTGTGTCAGATAAAGCAACTACAGTAACAAACCAAATAATCTTGGAGCTATCCTCAATTTGAGAAATTGCTACAAGCAAACAGGTGCCGTAGCCAGCTATCCAAGCATAAATAGAGCTGAGCATTGGCACAGCAGCATCAAGATTATCTGCCGGCTCTCCTTTCTCAATTTTCCAAAGGGTCATTCCAAAAACGACAACAAGTCCGGCCATAGCAGCGAGGCAGGCCGTTTCCAGACCACAGGTTAGCCAACCGATACTGGGCAAAATTCCAGCAGTCGCCAGGATCAGTGTAGTATTTCTATTTCCCTGAAAACTGAATGAGAAGGCCTCGTATAGACAAATGAATACGCCTAGCAGAATAGTCAGACTAAGCACCCTTCCTCCAACAAGAATAGCGCTTAAAAATACTGCTATCATCAATGCCGCAGAAGTCAGTCTTTCCTTAAGCATTTTTAGCTACTTGCTCCGAGGTTAAACCAAAACGCCTCTCTCTTCCGAGATACTCTTGGAGACACTGTTTAAAATCATCTTTGCTAAACTCTGGCCAAAACTTTTCTGTCACAACAATTTCGGAGTAGGCTAGTTGCCAAAGTAAAAAATTAGATATTCTCATTTCTCCACTGGTACGAATCAGTAGGTCTGGGTCAGGAATCTCTGCAGTCCATAGGTTGGAAGCAAGTACCTGGGCGTCTATCTCATCTAAGCTTAGCACGCCTTCTTTTACTTTCTCAGCAACGCTTCGGCATGCATCAACAATCTCCTCTCGACCACCATAACTTAGAGCCAAAATAAGCTCCATTCCGTCACAAACCTTTGTTTCTTTTTCACTGGAAGCTACTGATTCAATCAGGTCTGCGGGAAGACGTTTCCGGTCGCCAATAAGTCGGAGCCTGATGCCATTTTTAGCAAGCTCAGAAGTTTCATTTTTTAAAGAATGACGAAATAGGTTCATTAAGCCATCAACTTCCTTCTCAGTTCGATTCCAATTTTCGGTAGAAAAACTGAAAAGGGTTAAATATTTAATGCCTAGCTCTCTTGAAACCTGAACGATCTCTTTAACAGTTTTAGCTCCACGTCTATGGCCTTCGATTCTAGGAAGCATATTCTGCTTGGCCCATCGACCATTGCCGTCCATTATGACCGCTACATGGGTCGGAATACTATTTGCACTATTGGCTTTCATTTAAGAAATCCTGGGAAGCTAGACTTCCAAACACTCTGCTTCTTTGGCTTTAAGAAGTGAGTCGACCTCAGCGATCCTTTTATCGGTTTGATTTTGTATTTTTTCCAAAACCTTCTTAGCATCATCTTTTGAAAGGCTGCTGTCTTTTTCCTGCGCCTTAACTATATCATTGGAATCTCGCCTATGATTTCTAATCGAAATCTTAATTTCTTCAGCGATCTTATTTAGATACTTTACTATCTCCTTACGTCCCTCTTCAGTAAGCGTTGGGATATTAATTCTTACCAAAGTGCCTTCAACGGACGGGTTTAGACCTAAACCAGAAGTTTGAATCGCCTTCTCTACCGCACTAACAGCCCCTGCATCGAAAACCTGGACTGTAACCAGTCTGGCTTCGGGTGCAGCAATCTGACCTAAATGCGAAAGTTGAGTTTTGGAGCCATAATAGTCAACCATTAAGCCTTCAACCAAACCTGTGGAGGCTCTGCCCGTTCTCACCTTTTGAAGGTCTCTCTTGAAGGATTCCAGCGCAGCCGCACATTCTTCCTCATGAAGTACTAGAATTTCTTGTTCCGACAATGCTTCTGACTCTGACATAAATTTTTCTCCGGTCGGGAAAAGCTTAATCTACAGCTTCTAATTGGTAACGAGGGTACCTACGTTATCTCCGGCCACCACTCTTTGAATATTTCCTTCGGTGATGATGTTAAAAACTTTAATTGGGATCTTCTCTTCCATGCAAAGAGAAACTGCTGTCGCGTCCATGACTCTTAGTTGCTTACTAAGGGCTTCCATGAAGCTAATTTCATTAAACAACTCTGCATCGTCGTGTTTTTTGGGGTCTTTGTCATAAACGCCATCTACCTTAGTCCCCTTCAAGATCACTTCTGCTCCGATTTCCTTAGCTCGAAGAGCTGCAGCGGTATCTGTCGTGAAATAAGGATTTCCAGTTCCGCAACCAAATATAACGATTCTACCTTTTTCAAGATGCCTTCTGGCTTTTCTAGAAATAAAGGGCTCACATACAGCATTCATATGAAGAGCGCTCATCACCCGAGTTTTAAACCCCTGTCTTTCAAGTGTGCTTTGAAGAGCTAGAGCATTAATAACTGTTCCAAGCATCCCCATGTAGTCAGCCGAAACTCTATCCATGCCATGGTCAACTGAAGTAGAAACGCCTCTAAAGATATTTCCGCCTCCAACAACCACTCCCAGCTCAACACCCGATTGATGTACGGCCCCAACTTCGGAAGCTAGGCGATTAATAACGTCTGCATCGATACCGAAGCCTTTGTCAGCTGCGAGAACCTCACCACTTAGTTTTAAAAGTACTCGGCTGTATCCCGCCATCAAAGCTCCTAAAGGTATTTTAGTTTAAAACCAGACTTGACAAGAACTAGACTTGAGCCGCTTGTGCAACCTCTGCCGCGTAATCTACCTCTTCCTTCTCAATTCCTTCACCAACTTCAAATCTTGAAAATCGTCTGACGGTAATCTTTTCGCCAACTTTCACACTAAAGTCGTTGATAATATCACCAATGGTTTTCTTAGCTGAAGGGTCTTTAGCGTCTAGCTGCTCTAATAGACATACTTCTGTGTAAAACTTTGAAATCTTCCCTTCAATAATTTTATCAGCCATCTTTTCTTGTTCCGGCTTCAGCTGAGCCCGCAAGACCTCTTTTTCCTTCTCTAGCTCTGCTTCAGTGACTTCATCAGCACTTACAAATCTAGGGTTAGACCAGGCGATGTGCATGGCGATTTCTCTTCCAAGCTCAAGAAAGTCTTCTCCCTTGCCCACAAAGTCAGTCTCGCAGTTCAGTTCAAGAACAACTCCAATACGCCCACCACCGTGAATGTAGGAAATAATAGATCCCTCGGCAGCAACCTTTCCAGCACGTTTTTCAACTTTCTTCAGCCCTTTTTTTCTCAAGAACTCAATTGCTTTATCCATATCTCCAGAAGTCTCTGAGAGAGCAGATTTACAATCCATCATTCCTGCACCGGTTTTCTCCCGAAGCTCCTTAACTTGTTGAGCGCTGACCGCGGCCATTTTAATTCTCCTCTATGAAAATAACTATATAACTATGATTTTGGTATTACCTAAATCCGCGAGACGGTTTAGAAATTTAAATCTACTCTTTCTTTTCAGGAGCGGCAGGCTCTTCTTCTTTCTTAGCCTCAGCCTTATCCTTTTTCTCAAAATCTTCGGCCTTGATACTAGCGCCTGATTTTTTCAAAAGTTTCCTTCCTTCAAGAATGGCGTCACAAACTCCAGCCGAGAAAAGTCTCACAGCCCTAGTTCCATCATCGTTAGATGGTATTGGGAAATCAACTTTTTCAGGGTCACAGTTGGTATCAACCAGGGCAACGACTGGAATGTCCAATCGGTGGGCTTCCTTAATAGCGATATCTTCACGCTTGATATCTACAACGAAGATCAAACCCGGAGGTGCATACATGTTACGAATACCGCCTAGGGAAAACTCCAGCTTAGTGAGCTCTTTACTCATTAAAAGACGCTCTT
>CALIEE010000076.1 GCA_938022485.1 uncultured bacterium
ACCCGAATCTGAAACAACAGCCATAAGCCCAATAGTAGGTTTAGTTAAAAACTATATTTTGATTATGTCACTAACGTTTTAGGAAGTGATATTTACTATCAGTCGGCCCCGAATGCATAAACAATAACCGCAACGATATCAAGCTTTTAGAACTTTAATGATACCTAAAAAGTAGTTTCAGTCAAAACACCCTAGTAATAGACCCTAAATTTAAATTAAATAACGGAGATTTCTATGGCAGACCTAAAACACTGTGATGATCTAAGTCAAAAAATTAAAGACAAAGTCGTGGAGGTCGCATCACTAAGCGATAGAATGGAGCGAGTGGAAAAGTTTAAAGAACTCTCTCCACCCGAAATGATGGAAGTAATGAAGGGTATGGACTGTGCTCCTAAGTTTATGGCTATAGGGGAGACTAGCCTTTCGGAATCCAAAGCCCAAGAACTGTTCAACGAACTTGCTGCCAGTGATTTTGATATAGCTGGGAACCCTGATATTTTAGTGAAATATAAGTTGGCCAGTCCAGTGGAGCTTTCTTCAGGAGGAAAAACCAATCTTACTCGAATTAATGGCCACCTGTCCCTTACGATCACCTTGGAGAGTGGTGGAGAAATAGAAATTACCAAGTCGGGAGACAAGTATTCTGCTGCAAGAACCAGGTAGCATTTACGTTACTGATGACTTTTAAATATCAATGTAGTAGTCCTAACGACTGATAAGAAATATCGAGTCACTGAGACTGCTTAAATACCCAAACTAGCGTTAATGCTTTATTATCGGAAGTCATAAATTGGGAAGTTTTTTTGCACTCAAAAATTGTACCTCCTTTATAATGGGGTTATGGTTATCGGTTACATTATAACTCTTTGAAATCTAGATTCTAAGCAATTAAAGTTTGAGGTGGCTACTTTGGCCGCATTCATTAATACAGGAAAAAGTTATGAGAATCAGGTTTAAAGGTCTGTCAAAGGCAGAAGTCGATCCTTGCGGCTCACTTACCTACAGTGATGCAGGAAAGATTTACCAGGATATTGCCGCCACAATCAACATGCCAAATTCCGCCGCTGCTGACATAGTGGCTGCTGCCGAAGCTGGCGAAAATGCCATGGATCTTTTCGAGCAACTGGAAACAATGCACGGCAATGGTCAATTTCAAGTTAAAATTGACCGTGGCGGTATCTCCGAGGACGAAATCCCGGATAATGATAACTTTTCTTGAATAGCGGCGGAGAAGTAGTAATTAGCAAGCAAGGAGAAAAGTACTCGGCTGCGAGGACTAAGTAGCTTTAAGAGTATCCCTCAGGCTAGAAGTCCACTGGTAGTTTTAGACTAGCTCTGTGGGAATCACAATTTTACGGTCAGACAATATTTCAATTGGGTAGAGTAGGAAGTTACTGGATAGTAGCTTCAATATTTCATTCTTGCGCTTAGCGCTTTTCAGGTTGAGCGCGCGAATGAAAGCGTATTCTGGTTTTTACCTAGGGGACACCTATGAAATTTTTTTTAGCTTTAACCTTGGCCTGTGCTAGTTCGGTTGTAACTGCTGCCGACATCAACTTTTCTTTTTCATTCTCATCAAAGAGTTTCGAAAGTAGAGTTGGCAATAAGCATATCAAGTACCAACGATGTAACAAAAGTTGTGCAGAACGGGAAATTCGAGAGTTGCACGAATTTAGTGGAACCTCAGAAGAGGTTCCCTCTGAAGCTCTCTGTCTTTACGCAGTGAAAGGAGTAAAATTTTCTTCGTCCACAACGATGGATGAGTGTATGAAAATCGAAAAAACTTTCGAAAGACCCTCTCCCCGATCCACACGACCGAAAGCTTCCAATCAAGACGAGCTGACTGAAGATGATATTCTTGACGAGGAAGATGCTTTTTCAGCGGCTGAACGTCGATTCAAAGAAGCTGAAAAAAGATTCGAAGAGGCTCAGCGCCGCTTTCAGGAAAAGTCGGATAATTTTAACAAAAAATTCGACAAATCCGATTGAAATTTTTTGGTGAGAGAGCGTTCGGCCCCAACTATCGCGGTGCCGAACGCAATATTTTTGTTTTAAAAGGTTCTTATCGCTTTCTTTTCGCAGCTTCAAAGAATTGTCTATCGTTTTGAAAGATCATTCCAACCTGACTGGCGTTTACGTAATTGCAAGAGAAAATAGTTGGCGAATGGCGTTAGCTATAGCCAAAAGGTCTATTCCTATTTGATTGTTGAGTTATACTTGGAATAAAAAGACCATCCGGTTGGCACCCCAGACCTTGGCTTTCGGTCCTGAATGTGACCTAAGCGCCGACATCTATTGATTTCCTGGGCACAAAGTAGTTTTTCGATATAGTCAGCATCTTTCTCCATATAGCGAGTTCCGTATGTCGATGGTGAAAGATCAGCGAGGAATAGTCGAGCTGTAGGATACTTTTCTTTGACAATGGCTAGAATATCAATAGCTATCTGGTGCGTACAAAACGGACCAAAAACGATTTCTTTTACTGCTTTTGGAAAAAACTTGATTGAATCTCTGTATGACTTAGATAGGCAGTCGGTCGAATTATTTGCTTCGCAAGTTGCACAAAATTTTTCAAGCTCGTTGAGCTTATTGGTCGAGACCAACTCATCAATTGTGTATATTATTCGAAGTTCATTTTCGTAGTGCCATCTTTCATCTTTGGTCATCATTAGAGTTAGCAATTTTTCATTTACTAAATCATTTTCAGTTTTCTGATTTAATAGTAAGCCACCAATTTTGGCATACTCGACACCCAGCAGACCAGCGCACCCTTCTTTGCTATAAACTCTATACAAATCCGGACTTATAGCCACTCTTTTCTCCCCATATTCTACTTTGTTTTTAAGATTTACTCCCTTAGGAATACTACTAGTGTCGAAGCCAATACATACCCCGCGAAAGGAATCGGCATAGTGAGCCCACATAAGGTTGGAATCGGGAACACCACATAGAATTCCTTTCTTATCTACTTCAAAAAGTTTTCCTGCAAAACTAAGTACTCGGAATCTCGCATGCAGAATATCAAGGAAGCGGGTATTGTGTAGGTCACTGATATGAAAGTGCATTTCAGCCGGGATCTCGACCTTTGGTCTGTCGGGAAACCCCTTAAAACCTACTTTTTCAAAACTCTCTTTGTCCTGATCATAGTAAAAAGCTTCTTCACAGTAATTAAATAGTTCTTCTCTAAATTTTTGGTCCTCTCTTGCTGCTTCCGCATGATCATCAGTCCATGAGAATCGACTCTCATAGGGATCATTTAGTTCCAACGGGCTTGTTACAAACAGGCTCTCCTGAGCGAGAATTTCTTTGGCACTCTGGCCGCTACTGAATTTATAACCTATTTCCATTTAAGTCTCTCCAATGACACTGAGCTTTATCCCTTTTAGTTCTTAACCCCCAAAACATCAAATTAGACCTTATCTACTGCTTTCTTGAGACCAACCCTAGAACACTGAAAAACGACCGAGTTGTTTCTCTATTTACTCATAAGTTTCTCCACCCGCTATGCAATTACACCGACAGGGATGAATGTAATTCCAAACGGAGAAAAAATTATGAGTAAAAATACAAACAGACCATCTTTTAGAGCGTTTTCAGTCAAATCTTTCAACTCAAACGAGAGGAAAGACCGATGGACCCAAATTGGTGGGGCTTGGAGGAATAAATCTGGCGGCTTTAATGTCCAACTAGATGCCTTCCCTCTTGGTGAAAAAATAATTTTCCTTCCACTAGAAAGAGAAGATAACTCCCCAGCCTAACAGGCTCTCTCCCCTAGTAGGGAAGCATCGCTTCCCTACTTTCAACCTGGCTCTACCAGACCTGCGGTTCCTAAGCTTACAATGTCACTAGATATCCAGGCTCGAAGGCCGTTTGGAGTAAATATACCTTTCCAATCAGCTTCTTCCTTTTCTACCAGCAACTTTGTTCCTTTAGGTACAGCCATGACCACCGGGCTATCAGCCTTTGGCTTTTGACGAATATTAGCTCTATCCACGGTCACGGTAGCAACAACTCTAGATTGTTCTAGGGATTGACCACCCAACTCCTGATTCACAGGTTTAACCCGCTCCACCAAAAACTTAAGGACTGAAGAGATATGGCCAATTTCTTCTGATGTAGTTCTTGGTCCCATAAGTATAGATTCCACA
>CALIEE010000077.1 GCA_938022485.1 uncultured bacterium
AGACTCTGGTTTAGCTTGTTGGTGCCCAAGGAGGCTGAAAAATAATCTAAGACTCGTTTAAATTTTGAAAAAGCTAGAAAGCAAATACCTCCCAGTGCGAGGGCCGAAAGGAGAGCAAAGATGTTGAAATTGTCCAGACTCATTAGCAGATCCGCCTTAGGGCAGTTTAAGCAGTAGACTATTAGCCAATAGAATATAAAGAAAGAGAGTAATTATTCCAGCCAAAAGAGGTTCGAGAAAATGTTCTTCTTTAAAGTTCCACTGGTTTTCTTTTTCTACTCTCTCTTCAATGCTGTCTATCTTCTGATATATCTTGGACAGTGTTTCTAGGTTGTCAGCGCGGTAATAAGCTCCTGAAGTAATTGTGGCTATTTCCTGTAGAGTTTCTTCGTCAAACTCCATTAGGCGCTCCCGATAAACCGTTCTTCCAAAAATATCCCGCATCGGAAAGGGTGCTGGGCCGTCTCCGCCAATACCGACTGTGTATATCTTTACGCCAAGGCTTTTTGAAATTCTCGCCGATTCAATAGGACTAATCTTTCCGGAGTTACTCTTTCCGTCGGTAACAAGGACCATTACCTTGGATTCAGCTTCGATTTGTTTGAGTCTTTTTAAGCCTATTCCTATGGCGCTTCCGATCGCAGTTCCGTCACCTGCCATTCCAATCTCTAGGTCTTCGACGAATTTGAGCAAGACATGGTGATCCAAAGTTAGTGGACACTGCGTAAAGGCCTGATCTCCAAATACAACTAGACCAATTCTGTCTCCCTCTCTTTTTTCAATGAAGGTCTTTACGACCTTTTTTAAAGCCTGAAGCCGGTTTATTCTTTTACCATCTTCAATAAAATCTAGGGCGAACATGCTTCTAGAAACGTCCATTACCAGCATGATATCCCGTCCACTTGCCTCGATTTCAGTAAATGAAGAGGTCGTTTGTGGGCGAGCCAATGCGATTACTAATGCTACTAGGGTGAATGTTCCTAGTACGGAGAGAATCCAAGGTCCGAACCTAGCTCGAATGGAGGTCGGTAGTGAGCCGTGAGCACTTGGAAAGGCGTGTGGAAGTGAATCCAAATTTTTAATTTTTTGCTTTCTAGCTCCTTTTAACCCGTCCCAAAAAAGTGGGGCTAAGAGTAAAAGTAAGAAAGCCCAAGGTGCCTCAAAGCTCATTCTGTCTCTTTTCCTCCAAGGCGTTTATCTCCAATTTGCTTTGCTGCTGATCTAAGTCCTTTAGGCTATCAACTACCTCTAAGGAGACAGCTTCAAGGCGCTCGATCTCCTCACTTAGCTCTTTAGGAGAGAATCTAGGATTTTGATAGCAAATTTCCGAAGTAAGTCTAAGCAGTCCCTCCATTTGATTTTGAAATCCAGATACCTTGCTTGGCTCCACATACGAGAGTCTTTGTTTGAGCTTTGTGGGAAGATTGTTTTTTATCTCAAGGAAGGTCCGATCTTCGGCTGGGTAATTTACCACGCCGGTGAGTAGGGTTCTCAAAGTGTTGGACACTTCTTCACCTAGTTTTTTCTTGTCAATGGATGAGTTTTGGAAACTTTGAAACGCCGCTTGGATTCTACCCTTTGAGGTTTCAAAAATATCCTCTGTTCGATTAGAACTATGTTGTGGTAGTCCTTTTATATAAGAAACTAAGAATCGGCCAATAAGCAAAATCGCGGCTATGCCCAGTAGCCAGGTTAGTAGTTCGAGGCCATTGGAATGTGTTTCGGCTTCAGCTAAGGCCTTAATGTCATGGAACCCGGTTTCAGCATCATGCTTTTGCTTCATCTGTTCGCTACGGCCAATGGTAGTTTTCTTCCTCGTTCCTTGGACAGAAAATAGGAGCGTATGGCTGGGATAAAGTCTTTGTCGGTTCCAAGCCAAATACTACCAACACCATATTTCCTGAAAGATTTAACTAATTTTTCTCTGTGAGCTAGTTGTAGCTCTTGGTATTTTTCCCGGACTCTTTTTTGGGAGGTATCAATAACTGTTTTTTGGCCGGTTTCTGGATCCTTAACCGTTAGCAGTCCCAGGTTTGGCAAAGAGTGATCCAGAGGGTCTTCGATTACAACAGCAGTTACGTCGTGCTTACTGGAGAGTTGGGCTAGGTTTTCACCAAAACTTGGGTCAAAAAAATCAGAGATGATGAAAATCACAGACCTTCTTTTTAGCACCTGACGTAAAAATTTATTCAAACCAAATAAGTCTGTTCCACTATTGTAGTCACCACTTGTCATGACCTCTCGTATAATTCTCCAAACTGAGTTTCTGGATTTGCGAGGAGGGTAGAATTTTTCTACTTGATCAGAGTGAGTAACGAGTCCGACCTTGTCACCATTCTGCATTGCCATCATTGTCAGTACAGCTCCAACTCTGGCGGCAAGACGTTCTCGAGTTTGATTTGAGCTACCAGTGTGGGCAGATGCGCTTACGTCAACTGCCACCATTACCGAAAGTTCTCTTTCTTCTCGATACCTTTTGACGAAAGGTTGTCCGCTACGAGCTGTTACTTTCCAGTCGATAGAGCGAATGTCATCTCCAGGTATATATTCTCGAACGTCTTCAAACTCGATTCCTCTTCCCTTGAAGGTGCTTTTGTAACCACCAAGTAAAGCTTCATCCGCAATTTTTCTAGTGCTAAAGTGTAGCTTTTTTATGTCGTCGAGGATCTCGGAGGATAACTGATTATTGGCTTCTTCCCCGGAGTTTGGAGATTTTACGATACCAACTTGTTTGTCTTTTTTAAACCAGCTCAGCGGCATTATGGAAACCTAAGGGACTGGCACACCATCAAGGATAGTCTGAACAACTTGGTCACCATCCAGGCCTTGTGCTTCGGCTTCGTAGCTTAGCGCGAGTCTATGTCGTAGAACATCTGGTGCCACTCTTTTGACAAATTCGGGTCTGACGAAGGTCTCTCCTTCAAGCAGAGCCTCTGCTCTGGCGCACTCATAGAGTGCAATAGAGGCTCGTGGGGAAGCTCCCAAATCTATGAAATTATCCAAGTCCAAGTCGAATTCTTTTGGATTTCTAGTCGCACTAACCAAGGTGACAATATACCGCCGTATTCTGTCGTCGACATAGATCTTACTGCAAGTTTCTTTCAGTTTTGAAATGTCTTCCAAGCTCGCGACAACTTCCGCCTTGGGCTTTGATCTATCAGAGCGATTTGTCACTGTCTCCAGCATCTTAAACTCATCATCTCCACTCGGGTAGTCTATCTTCACTTTCATAATGAAGCGGTCGACTTGAGCTTCGGGCAGAGGGTATGTTCCTTCTTGTTCAACAGGATTTTGAGTGGCCAAGACAAGAAAAGGGTCAGGGAGTTTGAAAGTTTCTCCTGCAATTGTCACCTGCCGCTCCTGCATGATCTCAAGTAAGGCAGATTGAACCTTAGCAGGGGCTCGGTTGATCTCATCTGCTAAAATGAAATTCGAAAAGACTGGACCCTTACGAACGATGAAGTCACCTTTGTCTGGACGAAATATTTCAGTCCCGAGGAGATCTGCTGGTAAAAGATCTGGTGTGAATTGAATCCTAGAGAACTGTGCCTCCATAGTGTCAGAAAAGGTTTTGATTGCTAAGGTTTTGGCAAGACCTGGAACTCCTTCTAGTAGTAGGTGTCCATCTGTCACCAAAGCTGTGATTAACCTTTTTCTCAGGTTTTCTTGGCCCAGAACGACTCTTCCAACGGAGTCGACAATTTGGCTAATTTTTCTTGAACTTTCAGCAAGAGCAGATTCAAGCTCAGCTTTTGAATTCTCACTTTGCGTATTTGGGGCAGAGTCCATTTTTTTCTAACCTAAATCCTTAACTGAAAACGGCCCCGCCAAAATTGGTAGGGCCGTAAGCTAAAGTGTTGAACTAACTACTAATAGTTTATTTCAGCTCCCTGGCCTTGAGATGAAGATTGGTTACGGAAAATAGCGAAGTGCGCTCTCCTATTCACAGAAAATGATGATTCGCTTTCACCTGTTTCAAGAGGAATTTCTTCGCCGTAAGTTATAGTGCTCAACTGATCTGGTTGAACACCAAGATTTACCAAATAACGAGCTACGGTTTTAGCACGAGACTTTCCGAGGGCTAGGTTGTATTCATTGGTCCCTCTACTATCGCAGTGTCCCTCGATCTCCACTTTTAGCGTGGGATCGTCTTTTAAAATCTGTGCATCTTTCTCTAGTTGAGCTCTGTATTGAAAAGGTATTTCAGAGGAATCATAGTCAAACCTTACATCTTGGAATGGTCCCTCTCCATTTGCACCTGCTCCAAAAGCTCCTAATCGACCACGGCCAGCTCCATACAAGCCACCCTTCTGAGCGTTAGGAATATTTCCGTCACCCCAATCTCTTTCGGCTAATGCTAGGTCGTCATCAGAAAATACTCCGCTAGCACCGTAACCATCAGCACCATCAAGACCAGTACCGGACTTCGAAGAGCAAGCTGAAAGGCTTAGTGCCAATAAAAGTGCCAAGCAAAGCGACAAGTTTTTCATGTTGATAAGGGGAGAGTGGGACTTACGCATATTTATTATACCTCGAATATTTTTAAACTTTTTCGGTTATTCAAATGCATTAGACTAGAAAAACAGCCAAAAGCAGATACCGAAGAAAATACCAAAAAGCCGGTGAACGGGAGCTGTCCGCTAAAGAGCTGGGCCGAGCCTGCACACTGACTAAGACGATGAATCTCACTAGAACACTCATCGTCAAATGAAGGATATCACTAACAAAAGGAAAAAAACCAATCCAGAGATTTTATGCGCAAGATGGTGAGGATTTTCGCTTGCAATGGGCTAGATGGCGTTCTTGCTACTGTGGAAAATCTAACCTATTATCTGAGATTTCTCTGGAAAATTTAAATTTATATGATGAACTTAAGAGCCTATACCCTGTTGATAGTTTTTCTTGTTGCCCTAGCGAACCCCGCTTTTGCCGAGGGGGACTCTGTGCTGAATGATTTTCAGTGCAAAAAGGGGCTTGGTGAGTCCGCTAGGCAAGCCTTGTTGGCAGCAATGGATAAGCGTTTTTTAGGAATCAGTGGTTTTTCCGCCGACTTCACTCAATTGTCTAGAATGTTGGCCGGAACTAGGACAGTCTCCAATTCTGGTCGAGTTTCTTTTCTCAAGCCTGGCAGGATGAACTGGGTATATCAAGATCCAAGGCAAAGATTCATATCTGACGGAAAGACTGTTTGGTTTTACCAACCTGAAATGGAGAATGGTCAGGAGAAAGGAGGGGAGGTGACTCTGATAGATTTTAGTAGTGCATTCACTTCTGAAACTCCGGGCTCTTTTCTTCTTGGTTTGGGAACTCTAGCTAAAGACTTTGAACTCGTTGCTGGTTGTGAAACAGGAGCCGGTTATCTTGCTGAGTTAAAGCCGAAGGTTGAGGATGAGAACTTGGAAGAGTTTCACCTTTTAGTTAGAAAACATGACAATGTTTCTCTAGGAGCCAAGATCGTAGACTTCAGTGAAAATGAGACAATTATCCGTTTTCATAACCTTAGAATAAATCCAGGTCTTGAAGATAGTAGCTTTGACTTTGATATTCCGCGTGGAGTATTTGTTGAGGATCATCGCAGACGTACTAGTAGTACCAAATAAGTTGAGTATATAGCAGTGAATAATAAGCTCCCAATTTTCGGCGAGAAGCCTCAAGAACCCGAAAGACCTCACGTCGCTCAAGAAAAATTTCTAGGCAATGCTGCTATAGTAACATTGGGTTGTGCAAAAAATACCGTTGATTCTGAGGTTATGCTTGGAGCTCTTGCTAATCGTGGGTTCCGAACGGTTTCAGACCCTGAAAATGCTGAACTTGTGGTGGTTAACACCTGTGCATTTTTGGAATCTGCGGTTGAAGAGGGAGTGGACACCATTCTTTCGCTAGCGGAGTTAAAGAAGACTGGAAGGCTAAAGCAACTACTTGTTGCAGGCTGCATGGTTGAGCGATACCGCAAAGATCTCGAGGAGAGCCTACCGGAGGTTGACCGATTTGTATCGACTGATGAGCTTTTATCAGTGGGTTCAGAGGAAAGTACTACCGAGCAGTGTTTCAATGAGGCTCGAAGACCTTATTTCCTCTACGATGAAACAATGCCTAGAGTTTTATCGACGGGATCTCATAGCGTTTACTTGAAGATTTCAGAGGGCTGTGACCGGCCTTGTTCCTTTTGCATTATTCCAAAGATAAGAGGAGGTTTTAGGTCCAGGCCAGTTCAATCTATAGTTTCGGAAGCTGAAGGGCTGGTTTCCCAAGGAGCTAAAGAGCTAAACCTAATTGCTCAAGATTTAACTGCCTATGGAGACGATAGGGATGATGGTGCTAACCTATTGGCTCTTCTAAGACAGATGGATGGTATTGAGTCTGATAATGATTTTTGGATAAGGCTGTTTTATGCTTATCCAATAGGAGTCAGTAGAGAATTCATTGAGGGGATACTCTCTTTAAATAGAGTTGCTGATTACTTGGACATGCCTTTGCAGCACATAGCCGGGCCTGTTTTGAAATCCATGAGAAGGCCTCTGGGAGGCCGCAGAACTCAGGAGTTAATTGAAAACATTAGGCACTGGGCGCCTGAGTTAAAGCTGAGGACAACCTTTATCGTTGGGTTTCCGGGAGAGACAGAGGATGACGTAAATCAACTGGTTGATTTTGTGTCTCAGGGACATTTTGCTCACGTTGGAGTCTTTGCTTACTCTCAGGAAAAAGAAGCAGACTCTTTTACTTATCCCAATCAAATTGACCCAGAACTTGCTGAGGAAAGAAGAGCTAGAGTAATGCTAGCTCAACAAACTGTGGTTGAGAAGCATCTAGCGAGTTATCTCGGTAAAGAGTTCGAAGTCTTAGTTGAAGGTAGTCACTCTGAGTCAGACCTGTTGATGACTGGTCGTGCCAGCTGGCAAGGCCCAGAGGTTGATGGTGAGGTGATTATTAACCAAGTGGACGAGCGTTGGTTAGATGAGAGTGGCCAGTTAGATCACGGCAAAATAAAAGGCCTTTTCACCCAGGTAAAAATCTCGGAAGTAGCTGGTTATGATTTGGTTGGTGAATTGAAGTAGTTGAACTTGCCCTAAAGACATCCTCGAGCCTAACCTTGGCCCGCGGATGAGCCCCGCTAGCTGAGCGCTGGCTCTAAATACAACAAGGCTATAATCTTTAAGATATCTTATTCAGAGATGGGTGGAAGGACTTCTACGATAGATCCTTCGCTTTTCTGTCTTCTAAGCCGAGCACGAGTCTTGGAAGCACGTTTCTTCTCAATCCTAGCTTGACGCTTGTCTCGCTTCATTCCTGTAGTTTTTCCTAGTGAGGCCATTTTTTTCTCTAAAAATTTATGGTTTCAAGGGAGCGGGAATCTATCACCAGTTTGGGGTTTGATCAACAAACTGAATTAAGCACCTCTCTTGTAGTTAATGTAGGTGAATTCCTCGTGTTCTTCGCGAAAAATCTCTTTAAAATCATCTTCAAAGGCTGGCATAAAGCAGTCACCTTCAGCTTTAAGATGAACCTTAGTAAGGTAGACCATGTCCAGTCGGGGTAGGGTAGAGCGCCATATCTCTTCTCCTCCAATAACCCAAATTGTATCTCCTGGAAGGTTCTCGCGACTCAAAAGCTTCTCAACTGCCCTAACTGGAGAGCAAACCATGACTTCGACATCTTCTTCAGATTTCCAGTTGGAGTTTCTTGTCACCAGTACATTTTTTCTTTGTTTGAGCGGTCTATATTTGTCCGGGATCGACTCATAAGTCTTTCTGCCCATCAAAACGGTGTTGCCTTTTGTTAATTTAGCAAATCGTTTTTGGTCCTCTGGGAGGTGCCAAGGAATGTCTCCATCTTTTCCCACGACACGGTCGTCAGTCATCGCCACTATTGCCGCCACTATTTTCTTGTTGCTGGACTTAGAGGTGGTCATTATACGGCAATCTTAAATTTAATATGAGGGTGAGCTTGATACTCCTCCAGAGAAAAGTCTTCATAGCTAAAGGAGAAAATATCTTCAACCTCAGGGTTCAGCTTCATAGTCGGGAGAGGCCATGGTTCTCTTTTTAATTGCTCTTTCGCACCTTCAATATGGTTGGCATAAATATGGGCATCTCCGAAAGTATGAACAAACTCATGAGCCTCAAGTCCAGTGCACTGAGCTATCATCATCAATAATAGCGAGTAACTTGCTATATTAAATGGCACTCCTAACATAACGTCGGCCGAGCGTTGATAAAGTTGAAGGCTGAGCTTTCCATTATTAACGTAAAGTTGGAACATAGTGTGACAAGCCGGTGGTGCGACTTCAGGCAAGTCTCCCGGATTCCATGCTGAAACAATAATTCTTCGACTTTCTGGGTTTTTCTTGAGAGTTTCAATCGCATTAGAAATTTGGTCTACGGTACTTCCGTCGGCTGCCAACCATCTTCTCCATTGCTTGCCATAAACAGGGCCAAGTTCTCCCGTCTCGTCGGCCCATTCGTCCCAAATGGAAACACCCCGCTCTTTAAGCCAGTTAATATTAGTGTCTCCCTGCAAGAACCAAAGCAATTCAATAATTATAGATTTGAGATGACATTTTTTAGTTGTGACAAGGGGAAAGCCTTCGCTGAGGTTAAATCGCAACTGTCTGCCAAACACCGATAGGGTTCCAGTTCCAGTTCGGTCCTCGCGTATAGAGCCTTCACCGTAGTCATTACTCTTGAGTATGTCCTCAACTAGATCTAGGTATTGTTTCAAGTCATTTTCTCCTTATCTATGTCCCGGCTTAAGGTAGGGGTTGTAAAGCTAGCCCTGAATGAGACTATCAATCAAGTGTGGAGAGTTGCTTAGCTAATAAGGGAGGGGGTCTAAGGAACGAAGAGAATGACCATCTGGGCGCCTACGGAACTAGTAATTAAATCACTTAAGTAGCTGTATTTACTGAAGTTAGTATATTTTTATGAAGGAAAAGCTTGTGAATATCTGATTATATAGGTAAATAGTCGGAAATTAAAGACTTGAGTAATAGCTAAAGATGATTGGTGCCAAGCTTGGCAGTCTTATTCTATAACTTTGATTATCTTTGGGCGGTGGATGTTTCTGGCTGGAATAAGGGATTAAGATTTATAATCTGGATGTTTTGATGAAACTAGTTTCAATAGTTGTACCTCTCTATAACGAAGAGGAAAACGTCGAGGCTCTTTACAAAGAGCTAACCTCGGTCATTGATGACTGTAACATAAACGCAGAGTTCGTTTTGGTTGACGACGGATCCTCGGATAGCACCGTAGAAAAAGTTAAAGAGGTGGCTGGTAGGGACCCCCGCTTAAAACTAGTTTGTTTTCGAAGAAACTTCGGACAGACCGCCGCTATGCAAGCTGGTTTCGACCATACTCAAGGCGATATAGTGGTTACCTTGGATGGCGACCTTCAAAATGATCCAGCCGAAATTCCTCGAATGATCGAAAAGTTAGACGAGGGTTACGATCTCGTAGCCGGTTGGAGGAAAGATAGAAAAGATAAGCTGGTTTCAAGAAAGCTGCCTTCAATGCTAGCCAACCGCTTGATTTCCAAGATTACAAACGTCCAGCTTCATGACTACGGCTGTACTTTGAAGGCAATGAGTGGAGAAGTTGCCAGAAATATTCATCTCTACGGGGAGATGCACAGATTTATTCCCGCGCTGGCTGCTGAGATGGGTGTCAAGATTGCCGAAATCCCTGTTAACCATCGTCCCAGACTGCATGGTGAGTCTAAGTACGGAATCTCCAGAACCTTTAGAGTTCTTCTGGATCTTTTGACGGTGAAATTCTTTTTACGTTTCTCCACACGCCCCCTCCATATGTTCGGAATTATGGGTATGGTTACAGGCGGCTTGGGTGCAATTGTTATGGCCTACTTGGCGTTTTGTAGAATTTTCCTGTCTATGCCGCTTGCGGATCGTCCCTTGCTGTTAGTTGCCACTATGCTCGTTTTGATTGGAAGCCAGTTCATTTGCTTTGGTTTGCTAGCCGAGATTTTGGTTAGAACTCATTTCGAATCGCAAGGTAAAAAGACTTACACTGTCCGGGACATTTTTGCTGGAGGTGATAGGGATAATGTTGCGCCTTTGCCTACTAGTAGATTCGGTTGAAAGAATACAGAAATCGATTAAATCCTGCCCCAATAGATAAATAGCTTTAGCAATAAAATGAAAGTAGTAATTGA
>CALIEE010000078.1 GCA_938022485.1 uncultured bacterium
TACTAAAACCTTTAAGCTGAGCTAGTTGTTCATCCTTGCAGGCCTGTTCAAGCTGATCAATTGATTCAATCTCTAGTTGTTCATATAGAGCTTTTACTTTTTTAGCTCCCAGGCCTGGAATATTAAGAATTTCTAGTAAACTTTCGGGAAAACTGTCTCTTAGCTCATCAAGGAAGGGAAGTTCTCCGGTCTCATAAAGAGCTTCGATATCTCCACTCAGTGCAGGTCCAATTCCTTTGACTTTGCCATCACTGGCGTCTTTCACAAAGGTTTCTAGGTCCGACTCAAGGCTACGAAGTATTCTTGAAGCATTGTTGAAAGCCCTTACGCGGAAGGTATTGGCTCCTTGAAGTTCAAGTAAGGTAGCGATCTCTTCAAGACTTGATGCGATTTGTTTTGATGTCATGAAGCTAGTTTAGACCAAAGAGAATTAATCAGCTAGTTCGCTCTGAGTGGGTATTCTCTTCTAATCAGAGCACACCCCCAAAATCAGGGTGTGCTCTTGATCAGTCAAAGAGTAACCAGCTCTATTTATAAGCCGGATTTAGGTCGAAGCGATCTAGCTCCATAACTTTGCTCCAAGCTGCTACGAAGTCTTCAACGAACTTGGTTTTGGCATCGTCCGAAGCGTAAACTTCCGCCAAGGCTCTAAGCTCATGGTTATGACCGAAAATTAGGTCAACCCTACTGGCACTCCATTTGGCTTTTCCATCTTTACGATCAACTCCTTCAAACTTCTGATTCATATCGTCGAGAGGTTTCCACTCTGTAGACATGTCCAGAAGGTTAATGAAAAAGTCATTGGTTAGGACACCTATCTTATCAGTCAGAACACCTTCAGGATTGCCAGAGTTGTTAGCCCCAAGCACTCTCATTCCACCTAGCAGAACAGTCATTTCAGGAGGAGTTAGGGTTAGGAGATGAGCTTTATCTACAAGCAGTGACTCAGCTGGAACCGTGTAAACCATTTTCATGTAGTTTCTAAAACCGTCAGCTTCTGGCTCAAGCGGTTCAAAAGATTCTACATCAGTGTGCTCATCCGTTGCGTCAACTCTTCCAGCAGTGAAAGGTACAGTTACATTGTGACCTGCGTCCTTAGCTGCTTTCTCGATTGCCGCGCATCCACCCAGAACTATCAAGTCTGCTATTGAGACATCTTGACCAAAGTCCTTCTTAACTCCTTCAAGAGCTTCAAGGGTTTTGGAAAGTTGTTCAGGGTCGTTGGCTTGCCAATCTTTCTGCGGCTCAAGGCGTAGCCTTGCTCCGTTAGCTCCGCCTCTTCTGTCAGAATTTCTGAAAGTAGAAGCTGAGGCCCAGGCTGTGTTTACAAGTTGGCCAACTGTTAATCCGCACCCTAAGAGCTTCTCTTTCAGTGAAGAAATGTCAGCATTAGATAGGGAAGAGGACTTAGCTTCTGGAAGAGGATCTTGCCAAGCAAGAACCTCTGAAGGAACATCTGCTCCTAGGTATCTACTAATTGGTCCCATATCTCTATGCGTGAGCTTATACCAAGCTCTGGCGTAGGCATCTGCAAAGTAGTCATGGTCGTCATGAAACCTCTTAGACACTTTTAGGTATTCTGGGTCAGTAATTAAGGCAATATCAGTTGTTGCCATCATTGTTGGAACTTTCTTGCCAGAGCCATCTACCTCTGGTGCAAGGTCTTGCTCTTCAGCGTCAACTGCGTACCACTGCCATGCTCCAGCAGGAGATTTCATTTTTTCCCACTTATATTTAAAGAGCATGTCGAAGTATCCTGAATCCCATTTTATCGGATTTGCAGTCCAAGCCCCCTCAAGGCCACTGGTTATTGTATCAACACCATGTCCAGTTTGGTGGTCGTTTTTCCATCCAAACCCTTGCTCTTCAATGCCTGCGGCGTTCGGTTCTTTTCCAACATTACTGTCTGGGGCAGCACCATGGCATTTTCCAAAAGTATGTCCACCAGCGATCAGAGCCACGGTTTCTTCGTCGTTCATCGCCATTCTTCCGAAACTAACTCTAATATCTCTAGCCGAATCCATTGGGTCAGGTTCGCCATTTGGTCCTTCCGGATTAACGTAAATTAGACCCATGTGAACTGCAGCTAGTGGTCTGGCAAGGCCTTCTGATCCAGCACTTTCTCTACCGCCACTGTAACGTTCTTTGTTACCAAGCCATTCTGTTTCCTCACCCCAGTAAATGTCTTCAGCTGGTTCCCAGATATCTTCTCTACCTCCACCAAAGCCAAAGGTTTTGAATCCCATTGATTCATGAGCCATATTGCCGCACAAAATAAACAAATCAGCCCAGGATATTTTTCGACCATACTTTTGTTTGATTGGCCAAAGAAGCCTTCTTGCTTTGTCTAGGTTAGCATTATCTGGCCAGCTGTTTGTCGGGGCGAACCTTTGAAGTCCTTGAGAACTTCCGGCTCGTCCATCACTTGTTCGGTATGTGCCAGCAACGTGCCAAGCCATTCTGATAAAGAACGGGCCATAGTGACCATAGTCTGCCGGCCACCAGTCCTGACTATCGGTCATTAGTTGGTGAAGGTCTTTTTTTACAGCTTCGAGATCTAAGGATTTAAACTCCTCTAGGTAATCAAAACCTTTTTCCATGGGGTCTGAGAGTTCAGAGTGTTGACGAAGAACTTGTAAATTGAGCAGCTCTGGCCACCAGTCTTTATTTCTTTGCCCACCGCCAACTGGACACTTAGAACCAGCACCAGTAACAGGGCAACCTCCAGAACTTTTCACCTTACTCATTTTATTCTCCTTTTGTTTTGTTTAAAATTAAATTTTAAAAAACTATGGTTTAAGTAAACTACTTACAGTCTTTGCAATGACCCCAATAAACTACCTCAGCCTCGTCGACCTTAAACCCACTCGATTTGGCGATTTCTAAACAAGGCGCACTACCCACTGCGCAATCGATATCAGTTGTTTTACCGCATTTTCTGCAAATGGCATGATGATGATTATCGCCCACTCTGTCCTCATATATCGCTGGGAAACCTGCAGGTTGAATTTTTCGAATTAGGTTATTCTTGGATAAGGCTTCTAAAACATCGTAAACAGCCTGCTTTGAAATACTTCCAATTTGTTGCTTAACAGTTTGAAGCACTTGTTCACTACTTGAGTGAGGAGTGATAGAGACTGCTTCCATCACGGCCAGTCTTTGTGCTGTCACTTGTAGTCCTTTCTCACGAAGAGCTTTCTCGAACTTTTCCAACATGTGCTTAGGTTTTTTAGGACTTTTTGGGATTAGACTGTTTTTCCAATATACCGCTCACAGGTGTATAGGGCGAATACTGGACTAAGTCAAGAATCGTAACCTGTATGGAATACCAGTGGTTCAAAGAAAGCGCGTAGTTCCGATGAGGAGCTGGATCTGTTGGTATTAAGGGGGGATAATGGCCCTTAGGTTACAATATGGATTTGGTTCCAGCTTTCATAGATACCTATTTTTTCTTCTTTTTAAGCTCGAGAAAAGTAATACAGGTG
>CALIEE010000079.1 GCA_938022485.1 uncultured bacterium
AGCTTTATTTAGCTAAAAAAGTGGGTTTTAACTTTAACTAACCTAAATTTAGCTCTCTACTAAGCTCTTTTTCAGAAAGATAAAGAGTAGAACTACAGTTTGAGTAGAGCATGAAAACTCCAATATTCAATTTAATATGTATGTTAAAGATCTAAGGAAAAATGAACCCCAATAAACTTTTGCTTTAGATATTAAAAATTTTTAATACCCAGGGCCTTTTAAAAAGTTGGATTCTAAGAGCCTTTCTTTGAAACAATCCCATAGACCGGAATCTCAACAATCTTCTGGTCCGGGTCAGGATGATTGGTTTCGACTGTAACCTTAGAGTGAAAGACTCCCCTTACTCCAGGCTTAAGCTTTACTCGAATCTTTGCACTTTGATCCCCTTCTATCACTTCGGCAACCAAGCCTTGGGTATCACTTTTAAGATCAACTATTTTAAGGTCGCTAGGGCCTTCGTAAGACAGGGAAACATCTCTACTAACCTCTTTGACGAGAGGACCTTCAATCAAACCAAAAGAAACATCGGAAGGCTGGGCAACAATATCTCCGTTTACTCTAGCGAATACTGGAAGGTGAATGATTGGAGTCTCTTTACTAGTTGTTTTAACAACTATTCTGTCTCTAAAAATACCAAAAGGAACTGTATCTTTGAGCTTAACCAAAAAGCCGGTGTCAGTTCTCTCAATTTCAATAGATTCTGAGCGCCCGAGTATATCGGTTATCTTAGTATCTTCTGTGCTGTATTTATTAAATTTAACCTCAATGGTTTCCGGCTGACCTCGACGAATAGTGCCAAAGTAAACTCTAGCAGGATCTAGCTCCACATCTCTTTGAATATTACCTTTAAGAGAAAAGACGAGAGCATTGTCCTGTGGATCGTTAGTATAAATTCTAACTGTTTTTACTTTGTATCCCCTAAACCCAGTGGTATCAAAGACGACGTTAATGTTAGCCGAACTCCCAGCTCCTATTTCTCTGCTCTCAGGTTCTGCAACTGTGCAGCCGCAATCAGCTTGAACATCTAAAATTTTAAGAGGAGCGTTTCCTTTGTTAAAAACTGAAAAAGTTTGAGTAACCGTTGCTCCTTGCTTCACCGAGCCAAAATCAAAAGAATCAACTTTGACCTGAGCTCGAGGAGAGCCTTTTGCTTGTTGAGCTTGGCTTTCCTGAATAAAAACTTGACTGGATAACTGAAAATTTAAGGTTAGCCCAAGTACAACTAGGAAAAACAATACCTTTAAAGTTTGTTTCATTCTTGACCCACTTTTAGTCTTTCCGGCTCGGCCTCTGCAGACTTAGCTTCAGCCTCTATTTTTTGCAACTCTTCAAGCAGCTTCGTATGGACGTTTCCAGTTTGAAAGTATTCAGTTCGAAGCACCTTACGGTGTAGGTCCATATTAGTCTTAATACCGCCGATGATATACTCGTCGAGCGCAACCAACAGTTTTTGAATAGCTTCTTCTCTGGTTTCACCACAGACAACTAGCTTTGATATCAAAGAATCATAGTAAGGTGGAACTCGATAGCGATCATAAATAGCAGAGTCCAGCCTAACCCCAGGTCCCCCTGGTGGATGGTAACCTACGATTTCTCCTGGAGAAGGCATCATTGTTTCCGGGTCTTCAGCGTTAATTCTAGCTTCAATAGCGTGACCCTGAAGTTTGACCTCTTCTTGCTTAAAAGAAAGCTCCCGACCAGCGGCAACCCAAATTTGTTCCTTCACGATATCGAGATGCGTAACCATTTCAGTCACAGGGTGCTCAACCTGCAATCGGGTATTCATCTCGATAAAGTAAAAATTCTGTGTAGCAACATCGACCAAGAACTCTATTGTTCCAGCACTGGCATACTTAATACCTTTAGCTAGCCCAATCGCAGCATCGTACATTTTATCTTTTGTTTCTTGTCGCAAACCATGGGCCGGAGCTTCTTCAATTAGCTTCTGATAGCGTCTTTGAATAGAACAATCCCTTTCTCCAAGATGAACAAGATTACCTTGCTTATCCCCAATGATTTGAACCTCAACATGACGGGCTCTAGACACATACTTTTCTAGGTAAAGGTAAGGGTCATTAAAAGCAGCCTCGACTTCTCTCTTAGCTTGCTCAAAGGTCGGAATGAAGTTTTCAGCACTTTCAACGATTTTCATTCCACGTCCACCACCACCTGAACGTGCTTTAATTAAAACAGGAAAACCAATTCTTTCGGCCTCTAGAAGCATGGCTTCGGCATCAATGCCGGCATTTACTGTTCCCGGGATTGTAGGAACGTTATGCTCCATCGCAATTTGACGAGCCTGTTCCTTATCGCCCATTAATTGCATGTTGCGAACAGTAGGCCCGATAAAGGTAATACCGCACTGATCACAAATTTCAGCAAAAGAGGAGTTTTCACTCAAAAAACCATAACCAGGGTGAATAGCCTCTGCTCCAGTCACAGCGGCAGCTGAAACCAAAGCATTGATATTCAAATAAGAATCGGTAGCAGCTGGTGGCCCAATACAAATACTTTCATGGGCTAGCTTGGCATGCAGGGCATCAGCATCAGCTTTGGAGTAAACTGACACAGTACGTATGCCCAACTCATGGCAGGCACGAAGTATACGAACCGCAATCTCTCCGCGGTTGGCTATTAGAACTTTTTTAAATGGAGGCTTGCTGCTCATTTGAGAACACCATTGAAAATATTAATATTTTTAGGCCGGCTCTATTTTAAATAGGGGCTCTTCATACTCGGCCATTTGACCGTCTTCTAGGCATATCTCAATAATTCTTCCTGATTTTTCAGACTCGATCTCGTTCATGATCTTCATCGCCTCTATAATGCAGAGCGTATCGCCTTTTTTTACTATATCCCCGACTGCGACGTAAGCATCCGCATCTGGAGCAGGTTTAGTATAAAAGGTTCCAACCATTGGAGACTTAATTTCTTCACTACTAGAAGAAACACTTGGTGCAGCAGAGGCTGCAGTTTGATCTGGAACTGGAGCAAGAGCCTGTGCTTGAGCCGGAACCTGAACGGCAGCTTGGACAGGCTGAACTGCAAGCGGAGCTTGAACAATTCGCTCAGGGCCACGCTTTAGAGAAATCCTCTCACCAGAGCGCTCGAGTTTGAAATCCGTAACGTCATTGTCTTTTAGAAGCTTCAGCAATGAGCTTATTTCTTCGATGTCGAAAACCTCTTCAGCTTTTCTATCAGATACTTCAGTCTTTTTACTATCTTTCTTTGTTTGTCCCATATTTACCCTGTCTGCTTTAAACTTCGGCTTTTTATACCCCCTTATTAAAGGGCTATAAGCAGTTCGCTGCGCTGCCAATCAACAAATTTACGCCCTCTCTAAATACTCACCACTTCGAGTATCAACTTTAACTTTATCCCCTTCATTCACAAACAAAGGTACTTGAATCACAGCTCCTGTCTCAAGAGTTGCTGGCTTCGTCGCCCCAGACACAGTGTCTCCTTTAAGACCTGGATCACACTTCGTAATCACGAGCTCTACAGAAGCCGGAAGACTTATCGAAAGCACCTCGCCGTTAAACAGCAAGACTCTGACTTCCATGTTTTCCTGAAGAAAGTTTTTTGAATCACCCACGGCTTTTTCTTCAACTGCCAGCTGTTCGTAACTCTCCAGGTTCATAAAATGGTAGGGACCATCAGAGTAAAGATACTGCATGTTTACCTCTGATATGTCCGGTTTCCCTACCTTCTCCCCAGCTCTGAAGGTTTTCTCAACCACTGATTGGTTTGTTAAGTTTCTAAGCTTAGTCCTAACAAAAGCACCGCCCTTGCCGGGCTTAACATGTTGAAAATAAGTAATCTCGTAAGGCACATTATCCAAGAGGAGCTTTAGGCCATTTCTAAAATCGCTAGTGGAGATCATAAAAATATAAAATTTGGTTATCCCAACGAATCAGCCAAACCTAGTAGGCTTATGACTGAGCAAGAGGAAGGTTTTAGCAAATTTATGGCTTCAGGGAAAAGCTCCACGGACTATATTTAGACCCTAGACATAGCGGTTTTTATCGAAAAACCGCTATGTTCCGTCGGTTTATTTAACGCCAAGGCCGCGCCAAGACACCGGCCTCAGTTAAAAGAAAAACTACCGCTTTCCTTTGCGTTGATTTTTTCTGCGACGTTTTAGAGCATTCTTGCTCACGGCAGCAGCTTGAGCAGCTTCCTCATCACCGACTGCAGAACTTGCCTCAGGTAAATCGGATTCTACCTCGCTCGTGCTATCCTCACTCTTTGCAGTAGCTCTTCGCCTTTGAGCTCGATTTCCAGAGCTAGTTTTTTCCTCAGAGCCGGCCTCACCACCAAAATCTTGGTGAACAGCTTTAGCAGCCTCTTCTCTTTGCCTCTGAAGTTCTCTTTCTCGCTCTTCAATTTCTCGAACTTCTTGCTCGGTAAGCATCACTTTATTGAAGAGGTTAAAAACAACAGAATCACGGATCGAGGCCAACATATTCTCAAACAAGGCATAAGCCTCTCTTTGATACTCTCTTAGAGGATCCCTCTGACCATACCCTCTTAGCCCGATACCTTCTTTGAGGTGATCCATATTGGCCAAGTGCTCCCGCCAAAAATGGTTGATCGCCTGTAGATAGAATATCTTGGCATTTCTTTCTATGGCTTCCCGGCCAACAAACTCCTCTCTCTTACCCAGAGCTTCTTCGGCGATTTCCCTAAGCTTGTCATACAAGTACTGAGCAAGCCTCTTATCTTCGGAGTCTATGGCATCTGCAAATAAATCCTTAGAAACTTCCATACCAAAGATTCGTTTGAAAACTTCAAGTATTCCGTCAACATCCCACTCAGAGACAGGGAGCTTCTCATCAATCCTGCTCATGATCATGTCATGAACACAGTCCGGAATCATTGTCTCAAGTTCTTCAGCTACCGCCTCACCTTTCAACAACCGACCTCGCAATGAGTAAACAACATTACGCTGCTGGTTCATCACGTTGTCATACTTGAGGATCTGCTCACGAAAACCTAGGTGGTAGTCCTCGACTTTCTTTTGAGCATTCTCGATTGCTCGACCAACAAGTTTTCCTTCGATGGCATCTTCCTCTGCCATTCCAAATCGCTGAACAATTGCCTGCATTCGATCACCACCAAAACGGCGCATCAGATCGTCTTGCAAAGAGACATAGAAGCGAGAGCTACCTGGATCACCCTGACGCCCAGACCTTCCTCTAAGCTGATTATCGATTCTTCGACTCTCATGCCTTTCCGTTCCAACAATGTGCAAACCTCCGGCATCAAGAACTCTGGCTCTCTCTTCGGAACATTGTTTTTGAAACTTAGTTAAAGTTTCAGCAAGCTTATCTTCGGAAACTTCATCTTCACCAATTTCAGCTTCAGTTAAAAACTCTGCGTTTCCTCCTAAAACAATATCAGTACCACGACCAGCCATGTTTGTAGCAATTGTCACACTACCAAGCCGCCCAGCTTGAGCCACAATTTCAGCCTCTCGCTCGTGGTGCTTGGCGTTTAAAACATTATGCGGAATCCCTGCTGAATTAAGATATCGGCTAAGTAGCTCAGATTTAGCAATACTAGCTGTTCCGGCTAAAACTGGCTGTCCAGACTTGTGACATTCAGCGATATCCTTGCAAACTGATTTAAACTTGCCATCTTCAGAGACATAAACCACATCAGTAAAATCGTTTCTTTGAATAGGTTTATTTGTTGGTATTACGACAACATCTAGGTTGTAAATTTTTCTAAACTCAACTGCCTCTGTGTCTGCAGTTCCTGTCATTCCAGAAAGCTTGTCATACATTCTAAAATAGTTTTGGAAAGTAATACTAGCTAAAGTCTGATTCTCTTGGGCAATTTCCACACCTTCTTTTGCTTCTACAGCTTGATGCAAGCCATTAGACCAACGCCTTCCGTCCATTAGACGACCCGTAAACTCGTCTACAATAATAACTTTCCCATCTCGGACCACGTAGTCAACGTCACGTCTCTGAATATTGTGAGCGCGAAGAGCATTGTTCACATGATGAACATGCGCAATGTTTTCTATATCGTATAGATTTTCAATACCTAAAAGCTGTTCAACCCTAGCAACACCTTCTTCGGTAAGATTGATCTCTTTACTCTTCTCCTCAATTGTAAAATGTTGCTCCTGGCTAAGCTGAGGAATTATTGCATTCGCTATTTTGTAATTCTCAGTAGGGTCATCAATTCCGCCTGAAATAATAAGAGGAGTTCTAGCCTCATCAATTAAAATCGAATCAACTTCATCAACAATAGCAAAAGCATGCTCACGCTGGGCCATTTCCTCGAGATCAATTTTCATATTGTCTCGAAGGTAATCAAAGCCATACTCATTATTCTGACCATAGGTCACATCTGCTCGGTAGGCTGCCGCCTTTTCTTGATGAGACATTCCGGTCACAACTACTCCAGTACTTAGACCTAGGAATTCATAAACTTTTCCCATCCAATCAGCATCACGAGTAGCTAAGTAATCGTTCACGGTAACAACATGAACTCCCTTACCCGCCAAGGCATTCAGGTAAACAGGTAAAGTTGCAACCAGGGTTTTACCCTCCCCTGTTTTCATCTCGGCAATCTTGCCCTCGTGAAGAACCATGCCGCCAATGAGCTGCACATCAAAATGTCTCATTCCCAGCACACGCACTGCTGCCTCGCGAGTCACCGCGAAGGCTTCGGGCAAAAGTTCGTCAAGCGTCTCGCCTCCGGCTAAGCGCTCTTTAAATATATTGGTTTGGTTAGAAAGCTCTTCATCGCTCATCGCTTGGTAAGTTGGCTCAAGAGCGTTAATTTTTTTTACAACTTGAGCTTTACGCTTCAAATAGCGATCGTTAGACGATCCAAATACTTTTGTAGCTGCCGATTTTAACAAATCTGGAAATCTCCTTAAACTCTTTGATCACTATCCCCGAGCACTTTGAGCCGGGCTTTTCTGGCGAAGACTTCCTTGAGTTCTTCACCTGCAACGGGAGCCCCTCCGTTAATGCTCCGCCAGGCGGCTGAGGACTCCATGCACATGTATACAGGAAGAGTTTTACTTACTTTTTTCAACTCATTCCAGACAAAATTCACCATTTTTAGACGAAGAGGTTGGACGTAACGCATCTTTCCGTCTTTAGCAAGAAACTGCTCTCCATAAGGGACGGAACTCTCGGGAAAGCGCTCTTCCATCACCTCCTGCATCTCAGGTTTATAACGAAGACTGGATACGCTTATCCAGGCAATGTCGGAGTCTTTTAGTCTTGAAAAGATTCTTCTCACTGCCTCGCTGTAGGCATCTTCCCATCCCTTAAAATGAATCAAAGGATCAAAATGAAGACCAACCCTATAACCAGCAGAGGCCACCTGCTCCATTGCCGAAAGGCGTTGCTCGAAGCTGGCAGTATATCTTTCATCTTTGGAGTTAATTTCTAATGCATTTACCGACCAAGAAACTACCGTGTTTGAGGTAACTCTCGAACCCTGACTAAGCATCTCATTCGATACTAAATTGGAAATATTGGCGGTTTTAGTTTTCAGCTCCAAAACAGCATTCGGAAGCCTAGAGAAAAAAGGAACCAGCTCTAGGCTGGAGTCTGTTAGATCATCCCAAACTAAACTATCAATAACCTCACCTGTGCCGATTCTAAAATACCTTGAAGGCTCAGAGTTGACCCTTTGACTAATCGCTTCAATCAGATCTTCCGTATTGGTATAAATTTTTAAAGTTGGATTTCGTTTTAAGTAAGACTGCAAGTAACAGTAGGTACAATCCAAGGGGCAGCCCTCCCCAGGATTAACAGTCCAAAGATTACAGCAAACATGAGAGCTCGTTCCGGGACAAGCTCTCATCCACTCTCCTTTATATCTACAAAGCAAAAGCTTTTTCTTGCCGGCTGTGAATCTTTCAGCTTGCTCTCCAACCGGTTCCTTATTCTTACTCAATCGAAGTGGATCACCGTGATCCGAGACAATCTCTGGTTCAAGATGGCCAAGTCTTTCTATAACTCTTAAAGCTAGAGGATCATTGGCTGCATCTTCGGCAACAAGAAGCTCTGATGGCCAGTGAGGACTATTCACTATCTTCCTCCGCAAACTCTCCAGATAAAATTGCAAATATTCGTGCCATCTCAGGATTACTTGATAGCTCCAAAATCTTTTTAGAAGCAGTTGATATTTCAGAAAGATTTTTAGCCTTTACTTTAAAAGAAATGTTATCTCCCTCAAACTCGGCAGGAAGCTCCAGCTTAACTCCCAGGGATTTTAATACACCGTCAGAACAATCACTAAGCTCTTTTTCCAACTTAGCCTTCAAGGGGTAACGTTTTCTTTCCAGAAAATCTCTGACTAGTTTGAGTTTATCCTTTCGACCGAGCTTTTCTCGCAAACAAATCTCTACAATTTTTTCCGAATCGAGGACTTCCTGCTGAGAAACTCCATCACGCTTAGAAATTTGTCGAGCTAAACCCAACAAAGCTCTACTAGCATTGTCACTTGGAGAAAGAGCACTAAGATGATCTGGCAAACTAAGACTCACTTCCCCTCCCAACTCAAGTAACCGATTTCTTCAACTTCATAACGAGAAGCCACTTTTTTTAACAATTCTCGATTAGTTTGATCGGCGTTTACTCTACCCTCAGCAGCCTCTTCAGGTTTGGCTATTTGATTAAAAACATAACCTGCAATCGGAAGACCTCTAGATCTAAGAACTTCAAAAGTTAAAGCTGCTTGGTTAATTGCGCCTAAACGTGAACCGAAAACAACTAAAACTTTCAGCCCTGCCTCTTGGGCTAATTCAGCAAAAGTTTGACCGTTTACAATCGGAACAAGTAGGCCACCTGCACCTTCAATCAAAAAATTATCTTTGCCGACCTTCGTTTGGTTAAGCCAATCAACTAAGTTATTCCATGACCAAGAAGACCCTTCTCTTTCCACCGCTACTGACGGTGCAACTGGAGAATGGTAAAGTTTAAAGAAAAGGTTTCGATACTCTGGATCTTCCCTAGAGAGACCTAAGGCTTCAGAAATTTGTTCTATGTCCGAGCCAACTAGTTCACCGCTTTCATCTTTGTCACAGCCCGTTTCAATTGGCTTAACCGCAGAGATATTTTTACCATTCCTCTTAAACTCTTCGATAATCTTGACGGTAGTCCAGGTTTTTCCGATACCAGTATCAGTTCCAGTTACAAGCAAATGCCCGGCCTCAGCAATCGCATCTAGATTTAAATAATCACTTTCGATCGACATCACGAACTCTCAGAACCGCAAACTTCATCAATGGCATCAGCAGTCACCTGAACTAGTTTCTCAAGATCTTCTTCAGGCATAGCTATAGCTGGCATTAAAACAATTACGTTACCAAGAGGTCGAATAAAAACTCCTCGATCTCTAGCGGCTTTTACAATTTTCGCGCCCACTTGCTGGTCACTTTTCCAGGCAGATCTTGAACCAGGCTTTGAGGTCAGCTCAATACCTGTCATAAAACCTAGCTGTCGAACTTCGTCCACCCAGTCTAAAGGCTTTAATCTTCGGTCTAGCAGGGCAGTGTATTTAGCTATTCTCTCTCTAGCCCCCTCCATCAAAGCAGAATCTTGAAACAGGGAAAGATTTACTTCAGCAAATCTGGCAGCCAAGGGATTTCCAGCAAAAGTTTGACCATAAAAGAAAGTTTTTCCTTCTGAAGGCTTTCCATGAAAGCCTTTAAAAATCTCCTCGCGGCAAGCAACCGCTGAAATCGCAAGCAATCCGCCGCTTAAGCCCTTACCCATAACCAACAAATCAGCCTCAATACCAGCTATTTGGTGAGCAAAGATTTGTCCGGTTTTTCCAAAGCCAGTAGCGACTTCATCTATAATCAGGTGAATGTCATGCTTTCGACAAAGACTCTCTATTTCTTTCAAATACTCGGGTGGGTAAACCCAGATTCCCGCAGCTCCCTGAACAAGTGGTTCCACAAAAAACGCCGCTATCGAATCGCCTTCTTGGAGCAGAAATTCTTTTAATTCAGAGACACTTTGTTCCATAGCTTCAGACTCAGAGCAGCCTTGTTCAAATCTGAAAATATGAGGCGTTCTAACTCGATGAGACTGAACAACACTTTTATTTAATGCCTTGTGAAAAAAATCCAAAAAACCAATTCCTACAGCTCCTAAGGTATCACCGTGGTAAGCTCCTGCTAAGGAGAGAAGTTTAGTTTTCTGCTTTCCTTTTTCTCCACCCTGTTTTTGCCACCACTCCAAAGAAATTCTGATCGCGGCTTCAACTGCGGAAGTTCCACTATCGGAATAAAAAATTCTGCTAAGATGGGCTGGTAATAAACTTACTAGTCTTTCAGTACACTCGATAATCGGACTATGACTCAAGCCCAGCATTGTGGAATGCACTAGGTTCTCGACTTGTTCTTTACCGGCCTTGGTGAAAGCAGGGTGTGAGTGTCCATGTACATTACACCAAAGAGAGGAAACTCCATCCAAATAGCCTCTTCCCTCAGGATCATAGAGGTAAAAACCTTCAGCCCTCTCTACTATTAGAGGATGGTCTGCAAACCACTGGCTACTTTGGGTGAAAGGATGCCAGATATGATCGAAGTCAATTTGACAGAGGTTTTCTGAACGGGACTGGATCAAGCTGTTGCCTGCTTTCTTGACTGTATTACTCATAATGAACTACCCGACTACGAAGACCGATAGGACATAGCCCCGGCTGGAAAAATTGTCCAGTTCAGCTGGTCTTAATCAGCTGGCTTCCATATAGAATTCTGTTTTTAGAGAGAGGAAATCAATCCAAGTTTCTTTCCAACATCATCGACAGCTTGCAAAAGAGCCGTTATCAAAGCAGGTGTATGGATTGACCGGATTATAATCCTAACCCCATTGGAGTCCTTATCAACCACTATTTTTCTTTCGAACAGACCTCTTACAACTTCAGAAATAATCAACGGATCTTCAAGCTTTATTAAAATAACAGGTGAAACAGGATCTCCTTCCACTCTTAAGCCCATTGAAATCAAGCCGTCTCTTACCCTCAGCGCCTTGGCTCGAAGTTTACTTCGAGAGCGTACCTCCAACTCAGTCAATTCAAGTGCGGCCTCTACTCCATAAACTGAGTAGAGAGGAAGCGAACTTGCACCTTTCTCTTCCCCTAAAAGTCCTTCGACTTCCATTCTCGAACCAGCTACCGCTGCCCCAACGGAGCCAAGGGTATGTTTAAAATCGAAGAAAGAGCTTACCCCTTCATCAAGTATCCCTGCTTTTTCCAACCCTCCACTACCCAACAAACCCAAAACACCCAATCCAAAGCTATCATCTACTAGCATAGTGGCTTGAGCTTTTTCACAAACTTTAAAAAAGGCTTTAAGCGGAGTAACTCGACCATCAACTGGTGAGAGGCTTTCAATTAAGACCAATGCCTTGCGCTCTATTTCTGAAAGCTGAACTCTGCTCAACTTCTCTTCCAATTGATCCGGCTCTGCCGAATCAAAATTACTTAGCTCAAGGCCGGCTAAAGAAAAGCCATCGTAAACCTGTCGCTGAATAGAAGAAGAAATAAAGACATTGCTGTAAGAACTGTGCTTGGAGCATGAGATCAAAGAAAACAACATTTCCTCAAAGGACGAGAAAAGTCTGACTTCTTCCGATGCTCTAAAGGCGGAAACTCCTTTAGCTAATCGCTGATGATACGGTCTAGCTCCACAATTCTCTGGACTACCAGTTAGGAGTTCGTTTTCGCGACTTAAACCATCTCGTATCGCTTGAAAAACTCTGTTATCCTGAGAAAATCCTAAAAAATCGGTGGAGCAAAAGGAAGTGAAGATCTCACTCCCTTTGATTAGAGCAGCACCCTCACTACGCTCAAAAACAAGTTGGCTCAAGATGAGACTTCCTTAAGAGCAGTGCGAAGTCTAGCAATTGATTTTTGATAGTCATTAAAAAACTTTTGGTGCTTAGACAGCTCTGCGCATGCCTCTAAAGATAAGCTGTCCACCATACTATCCAGCCTTTTTACAATTTCAGATGACTCTTCAAGTTCCACCGCAGTTTCAACCTCTACTTCTTTTAGCTCCACTCGTCCACCGCCTAGAGGAATCGTCTCTAAAGCAACCCCACTAGGTTTTGGATAGGACGCGGCCACAGCACCCATCTCTTTCAGTAACAAAACCCTGGCTCTAATATCAGATCTAGAGAGCAAACTTTTTCTCAAAGCAGTAACAGAATGAATTCTTATCTTTACATAAAAAAAGACAAATCCCGCGATTACTAAAAGTAATGTCAAAACTACCCAGATCATAGCCCCTCCCTCAAGTCATCAAGGTTAGATTCAAAAAGCAATTTTTCATCATCACTAAGTTGTCTATTAGCAAGTCCAGAGTAGTTTCTTAAATTTTCCACTTCGATTTTTAAATCAGGGCTAACTTCTTTGGAGTAAGAGCTAGGCGCACGAGCACTTCTTTTCAACTCTCTGATTCTGAGAGACAGCCAAGAATTAAGAAGCAACATCCAACAGAAGATAGCTCCAAATAAAATCATTCCTCTAGCGAAAGTTTTAGTCCGTTGCTCTGGAATGGGAGCTGCTTCAGCTGAAGAGGTAGGCTTAGAAACAGACTTAACTGAGTTAAAACTCATCCAATTTGACTCGCCGCTAACGAGACTCAGTTCTTTATTTCTACTTGAGACCCTGGCACGAGCTGAATAATCTTTTAAATTAATTTGGTTGAATTTCACGAAGTAGCAACCAATGTTAAAATTATCCTCCCAAGCTAAATAACTAACTGCCTCCTGGCTATTGCCAGAACGGATGTCCAGTTCAACGTGTAGATCCTCTCTAGACACCAAGCTTTTGGGGACTTTAATCACCCATCTCTCTTCAACCTTGTCTTGCTCCAATTTCAATTGGAGCGATTTTGTAGAATCAGCCCATGCGGAGCTAAAAGAATATACAACGACAAAGATAGCTATTAATATTTTTAGATATTTATTCATCAATTGCTCTTGGGAAGAAGTATTTTGATAATTTTATCTCCCTCTCTTAGCCTAAGAAGGTTTTCCATGCCGTTAATAACTCTAGCAAATACACTGTATAAACCATCAAAGTGTTCAGCTCGATCCAGAGTAACATAAAATTGACTCCCATTTGAAAGCCTTTCTTCATTCACAGGATCTGGCTTCCTAGCCATTCCAAAGGTTCCTAGGCGATGCTTAATTGATGAAAATTCAGGTGGAAGAAAGTAGGAAGGCCCTCCCCTACCATTCCCCTCTGGGTCTCCGCCTTGGAGCACATAACCCTCAACATAACGATGAAAAGAAATATTATTATAAAAACCTTTTTTAATTAAATATTGAAAATTAGCGACCGTGACCAGAGCTTCTTTTCGGTAAAATTCAATTTCAACTGGTCCTTTGGTGGTTTCAATTAAAGCAGTTCCGTATAACTGACCAGGGTTAGTAGGTATTTTAAATGGTAGTTTCTGCTGAGCTAGGGCTGGAGAAGAAAAGAGCATAATAGCCAGCAGCGCTAACAATATTTTAAAGTTTAAAAAACCTGCTGAACAACAACTAGATAGACGGCCCAAACTTTTCCAACCTCTAAAACTCATCCGAAGCAAGATAATCCCCTGGGATCTCCAAGTCAGCTGCTGAATATGTTGGTTCGGTTCCACTTTTAAAATATTCTAAAAAGCCATCAGGGTCATCTTGAGAAACCAGTCTACCGGTGTAAGGGTTAATTTTCAAAGGAATAACTCCATCAGGTATTTCAAAATCAAGCTCCGGCTCATCTTTAAGAAACTCCTGCATGAAATATAAGAATATAGGAGCTGCAGCCTTGCCTCCTGTTTCCCAGCGGCCAATTGTTTTCTTTCTATCGAAACCAACCCAAACGCCAGCAACCCATTCTGGTGTGTATCCAACAAACCAAGCATCCATTTGCTCGTTAGTAGTTCCTGTCTTACCTGCAACTGGTCGTTCTAATTTTTTTAATATTTGAGCTGTTCCCCGTTCAACTACGCCTTTCATCATGTTAGCCATAATAAAAGCGCTTTCTTCATCAATTACCTGTTTATGCCTTGGAAATTGCTCCAGAATCACATTGCCATCTCTGTCCTTTACGGACTTAATTACCATGACCTCTGGTAGATATCCTCCTCCAGCAAAAGCGCTGTAGGAATGAACCAACTCAACCAACTTAACTTCAGGGGTCCCAAGAGCAATCGACATATTCCTATCGATTCTAGTGCTAATTCCTAAGTCTCGCGCATATTTAATTCCACGGTCAATTCCTACTTTTTGAAGAAGATGAACTGAAACGACATTTCGAGATCGCTGCAAAGCGGTTCTTAAAGTAATCGGTCCTAAAAACTTATGGTCGTAGTTCTTCGGTGTCCAAAATTCACCCGTTCCATCTCGCATGGAAATAGGAGAGTCTGGAACTATCGTTGCCGGCGTGTAACCAAGAGTGTCTACCGCTGCCAAGTATATGAAAGGCTTAAAAGCTGAGCCAGGTTGCAACTGTCCCTGAGTCGCTCGATTAAAAACACTTTGCTCATAATCAAACCCACCAATCAGAGCTTTAATCTCACCTGTAAGAGCATTTGAAACAGAAAAAGCACTTTGGAGTTGAGGGGTTTGATCCAAGACAAAAGGAGTTTTTCCAGCAACATCAGTGTAAGGCTCATCTCGAACAGCTTGAGGATCAAGAGAGACTTCTACAACCGACCCCCTTTTCATTAATCTTACAGGTGAGATTTTCCTAGTCCGCTCTCGTCCATTTTTCTTGTTCTGTATTAGATTTAGAGCAGCCCACTTTGCTTTTGCTAAACTTATAGTTCCTTTAAAGGCTCCAACTTGAACTCCAACAGATTTTTTTCCAGAATTTAAGCTCGTAACAACACCTTTGTAGATTTTATCAGGAAACAGCTCTTCTCCTATTTCGGACTCCTGTTTCAGAAGAAAATCTTCAATGGCCTCTTTACTTTCCAAGATTTCTACCGGACCACGCCAACCTCTTCGCCTATCAACTTC
>CALIEE010000080.1 GCA_938022485.1 uncultured bacterium
GTAATTTATGCAGTGCCTCAGGCTCCATCTTTAAATAGGAATCAAACACTTTATTATAGTCGTTATTTTTACAAACCAAGGGAGGTTCTTCTGAAACCCTCTTGCCACTTAACGAGATAATCGGGCCAGGCAATATTTCACCATCAAAAGTTTCAGCAAACGACGCTGCAGCAACAAATGCACCTTCTGAGGTTTCTAGTGCTTCCGAGGGGATCATTGCTCGCGAGAGCCATTTTAAAACTCCAGCCTTAGGGCGAGTTTTTTCAAGAGTGGATCTTACCCTAACTGTTCTCTGGGTTCTATCGTCAGCCATTAAAATAAACCAGCTGCTACGAAGGGCTTCGTTTGAGAAAAACTCAACTTCTAGCTCTTGGTTTTGAGCTAAAGCCTGACCACTCAATAGTAAACTTAGCACAACAACTAACTTGAAAATAAAGAGTCTCACTTCAACCTCCTCTCAGAGATGGTTGGGACAGGGCTGAGCTCGGATTCAAATTTTTTCAAAAGGTTAATTTTACTGTCTAGTGCCGCAATATCCTTAATCACTCGTTTATTCTGAAAGCTGTCGCCGCCCTTCTTATCAAGTTCCAGCAGAAGCCTTTCATTACAGTCCTGATCAACTTGATAGGTGGTTGATGTAAACGCCTCCCCAGATTGGAGAACAATTTGAATTTTATACTTCATAGAACTTTCAGGGGTCGGGAATTTACCTAGAAAAGCTCCAGCGCTCTTTGAAGGCAAAAGGGGTAAGGCATAGAACCTGTTGTCTATGTCGATGAGCAGCCTAGTTTTTCTAGCGGTGAATTGATCATCTATCACCAATGCGAAAGCTCCATTCTCTCCCGGAGCCGAACCGAGCGCAATTTTGTGGCTGAAAAATTTATCGGAGAAAGGCAGTATCTTTTCTGCTGAAACAGGTTCAATCGAGGCCGTTATAGCTAAGACCGCGATTTCAACGAGCAAGAAAATGTTTATTAGTCTTTGCACTTTAATGAGACGATTTCCAGATGAAAAATATAAACAGCACTATATGGAATCAGCACTGACCCAGCTACTTTTAAAAAAAATCTGTCAGAAAGGCTAGAGAATGGACCACTGGCGAACAGTGCCTGTGGAAAGATCTAAATAGGACCCGAAAATTTTCTTCTGAGAGCTGTTCTCATCTAGGGTCATTAACAACTCTATTCCTGCAACCTCAAAACTAGTTTCTCTTTCAGAGATTAATCTGTTGAACCCAACAGGAGTGGCTGGCGTGCCAGGTAGTCCTAGTTTTATAGAGGACTGGCTGCTTTCTAAGGCAGTGTTGATTCTATTTGTGGAAAAGCTTAGATGTTCCCCAGGGCCAAAGAAATCATAAAAAACACCAACTCTTCGGCTGAAATTGGACAAATCTGGATAGGAAGTGCTGCCGGTTAGGGCTGAATCCACATATTCAATTCCGACACTGGCATCCTCAGAGCTTTCACCACCAAAAGGAATAAAGGTATATCCCAACACTAGAAAGGCAGCCAAAGCAGTAAGATACTTTAAAGGTTTGAAGTTTTGTTCCGGAACATAAGCCACAAAGACCTTGTCTTTGGAATCTTCAGGTGTTGGCCTACTGGAGTAAACAACCTGGCCTTCTACAACTACAGGCAGCAAGTCTGGGTTCGCAATACCCTCTTCTTTAAGATTTCCTGTAGTAGGTTCTTCAAGCGCAGGTTCTGCAATTAAAACTTTCTCTGCACTATTCGGCTCTTCCTTCAAGGCCACCTCTTCTCCATCAACCATCTGGGATAAATTGCTAGACAGCGAGGAGCGTCTTTCGACAACAACTGCGGGGCTACTTACTTCTTTTAGAATTTTTCGCGCTTGAACCATGAATTCATCAGCCGTATGGAATCTTTTACTAGGGTCCGGATGTAAAGCCTTATCTAGCAGTATATCCAAGCTTCTAGGAGCATCTGGTATAATATTAGCAATTCGAGGTCTAGTGTTTGAGAGCTTTTTCTCTAAAGATTCCGTCAAGCTTAGCCCTTGGTGAGGAGAATGACCGGTCAGGAGCCAAAAGAGAGTCACTCCAGTTGAGTAAAGGTCAGAAGAAGCTGAGCAAATTCCCTGCTCAAGGAGTTCAGGGGCCAAGAAATCAAAAGTGCCAACACCTCGCTCAGTGTCTTCAATAGGAAGATCTTCAGAGGGAATTGAGGCAATTCCAAAGTCAGCAATTTTAGTTTCGCCTTTCTCTCCAATAAGGAGGTTTTCCGGCTTTATGTCGCGGTGAATGATTCCAGCTTTATGAATGACTTCAATACCAGCCAGTACTTCAGAGATTGCCAGGAGGGCTTCTTCAACTGTTAGCTGTCTTCCAAGTTCCTTAATTCGATCATTAAAATCCCCGCCAGGGCAGAACTCCATCGATAAGTAGTAAAGGTCTTTACTGGAAACAAAATCATAAAGCTGAACAATATTGGGGTGTCTACAAGAGAGCATAGCCACAGCTTCTCTTTTCATTCTAGCTCTATTTAGTTCTGGGTTTTTTGAGCTTCCGGTTAAAACTTTTAAGGCTACTTCAGTGGAAGCAGTTTTGTGCACTTTGCTTGGTAGTCTGTTGGCTTTGTAGACAACACTATGCCGGCCACGACCAATAGTCCGCTCGATTTCATAAGCCCCGTCAAAAACTGAATTTTGCTTTTGGTTGAGTGTTTTAATAACTGGTGTTGATTTGTTATTAGTGGACATTACCTGCTTTTGTTAAACCCCTTAAAAATGGCACCTTTGAACTGCAACATTGTTAGTTTACCTGCAGTTGAAACCAGACTCAAACTACTGAAAACTTTTACGATTGCTCGGCGTCTCAGTTCTGTCTATAATATAGTCGGGAATAGTCGGGTTTTTGATTCATAAAAGAAAAAATGGGTTACTTCAGGTGGTTAGCAGGGGGGCTTGTGTTAGCTTCTGTTCGTATCTGTAACAATTAGTAACGAAGGCTTAGATTCAGATGGAATACTTGCATACTATGGTCAGAGTTTCTGACTTAGAGGCATCTTTAGACTTTTATTGCGCCAAGCTCGGTTTGGTGGAGGTTAGGCGCTCTGAGTATGAAAAGGGCCGTTTTACTCTAGTTTTTTTGGCAGCTCCTGGGGACAAAGTAGCGGCTGAGAAGAACAAAGCTCCTCTTCTTGAGCTTACTTATAACTGGGACCCAGAGGAATACGGAGGAGGGCGAAATTTTGGACACCTCGCTTACCGCGTTGAAAATATCTACGAGACTTGCCGGCAGTTGAAAGAGAAGGGAGTTGAAATAAATCGGCCACCTCGAGACGGTTACATGGCCTTCATTAAATCACCTGATGGTATCTCAATCGAGTTGTTACAAAAGGGCGAGAGGCTTGAACCTGAAGAGCCCTGGGTGTCTATGGAGAATAGCGGTTCTTGGTAAAGCTAGTATTTTGAAGTGAGACTCAGGAAAGCTTATTTGTAAGTTGTTTTTCAGCTAGGTTATTTACCAGCCAGGCTATCAATCAATGATAGCCATAGCTGGTAACTGCTTAACCTCTTATCTTAGTGCCCAATCGAAACTTTCTGCGTGACAAGCTTCTGCGCTATTTCGTAGGCCTTCAGCGAACTCGGTGTGAGTTTTGTCGTTGGGAATTTCAATTTGACGGCTGTAAAGACGAATAGTTTTATCCTTCTCGTCTATTCGATAATCGGAGTAATCAATTAAATCCGGTTTTAGTCCAGCAATGCTAGAGTGAACACACCGCATTACTTCTTCACCCGATACTCCAACTGTAATAATTAAGTAGTTCATTATAACCTCTTCTGTTGGAGCTAAGGCTAGAAGCGAGGTTTAAGATCAATCCCTCT
>CALIEE010000081.1 GCA_938022485.1 uncultured bacterium
GCCCTGGCCAAACTCACGCTACGAGATTGCAAAACCTTAGCCCCCGCACTAGCTAACTCCAACATTTCCTCATAGGTAACTTTATTAAGTTTCCGCGCCTCGGGGCAGAGCTTTGGCAATGCAGAGTATACTCCATCAATGTCGGTCAAGATAAGACATGGACAAGAATCCAGAGCAGCTGCCACTGCCACCGCTGTAGTGTCAGATCCCCCTCGACCTAAAAGAGTAAAATCTCCCTGATCGTCAATGCCCTGAAAACCACAAATGACAGGCACGATATCTTTCTCTAATAAGGCCTTTATGGCAGTTGAATCAATGCCTGCAATAAGATCCTGACCAAAAGTCCTCTTAGTCTTCATGCTAAACTGATGAGCCATCAAAGAACGTGACTTAATGCCGAGATCTTGAATTGCCATTGAGGTCAGAGCTGAACTAACCATTTCACCGGAAGCTAGAAGCTGGCTATACTCCCGTACAGGAGCCTCTCCGCTGGCAATAGTCTTACAAAGTCCAATCAGACGATCAGTTTCACCACTCATGGCTGAAACGACAACGACAACTCTATCGCCTGTTTTACTGATGTGACGAGTAACCCTCTCAGCTACCGCCTTTATACGTTCAGGGGAGCCCACTGAGGTTCCCCCAAATTTCATGACTACAGTCTTTCCCATGTTCTCCAGACGGACACTTTCGCCGTTAAGCTCCTAATAGAGATTGCAGTTCCAAATCGGAAAACCCTGATATAAAACTACATTTTCTATCAAGATTTGTTTTAGATTCGGCGAAGTTTATCTCGATATATCTGGAAAGTAAATGATTGAAATTCTCCAGTTTCTCTGGCCATTCAACGAGTATCAATTCATTCGAGGCTGCCGAAATATCTTCCAACCCGTTATCACAAGCCTGACCTTCAATTCTAAAACAGTCTAGGTGACGAATTTTTGAGACGGTTGGGTCGGAGGACTGGTATTCAAATTCAATTAAGTAGCTAGGGCTTTTCACTTGTCCAGACAAGCCATAGGCTGAGAGCATTCCTCTTACGAACTCTGTCTTCCCAGCTCCTAAAGGGCCCGAAAGCCCTAGGACATCCCCGCCACCTAAGATCGAGGCAACCGACTTAGCCAAGGCATGTAACTCATCCACGCTGGAGACAACTATTTCCGTAGGACTCTGCACAAAATCAAAGGACAGGTGTAATAAATGAAACGACAAATGAAAAACGCTGAGGGACAGTGTAGCATTTCTATGCCCTTTTAAGAAAATACCCCGTCTACTTGAAACTTCGGCTTTTTCTATACCGATAGTAAAGGGGTATAAGCAGTGCGTAGCACTGTCAGACAACAGATTTACTGTAACCTAAAATATGCTTACAAGAGCCAAGCTTTTGACAAGAAAAGATAGAATTCCAGTATTGTTAGTGTGTTTTATGATTTTCTTGCGAAGCTTCGCTTCTCAACTTTTTCAGACAAGGTATATTGGTCTAATGGCTTTGCTTACGCAAAGCTTATACTGAAACCTGATGTAATGTTTAGCCAAACACGGGATTCTAAGTGGTTTCAGTATATCCCTCAGAGAAAGATAAACTAAACTGAGTCTATTACTTCAAAGCCTGCTCGACAACCGCGGTCAACTCCAAAGCAACCTCAGAACAAAGCTTAGAGTCTTCACATTCTACCATGACACGAGCCTTTTTCTCCGTCCCCGAGTAGCGTAGCAACACACGCCCAGAAGACCCAAGCTTTTCTTCCATAGCGGCAACACAAGATGTCACTGCAGGAAGTTCCTCAAATGGAATTTTTTCCTTCACCCTAACGTTGATTAGTTCTTGAGGAAATTTTTCAATTAAGCCAGAAAAACTAGACATTGGTTTTTGTTTCTTTACTGCTATTGCCAAAGTAAGTAGAGAGGTTAGAATCCCGTCCCCAGTAGTATTATGATCCAGAGCGATCACATGGCCAGACTGCTCTCCACCAAAATTAATTCCATGCTTTAACATTTCAGCGAGAACATAACGATCCCCCACACCAGAACGCTTCAACCCAATACCATGCTTTTCAAGAGCTTTTTCCAGCCCCATATTACTCATTACCGTACCAACAACAGCATCCCCTTTTAGCTCTCCTTTTTCCTTTGCATCAATCGCACAAAGAGCCAGGAGCAGGTCACCGTCCATAATGAAACCGTTTTCATCACACATAACTACACGGTCTGCATCGCCATCATAAGCAATCCCACAATCCGCTCGATGCTTTTTAACCAAGTCCACCATCATCTCAGGGTGAAGGCTCCCACAATCTTGGTTAATGTTTTTCCCGTCCGGATTATCGCCATGAGTTACAATCTCAGCTCCTAACTCAGAAAACACATCAGCCGCTACCCGATAAGCCGCACCATTAGCTGTATCAAGAACAACTCGCAGGCCATCAAATTTAACCGTTTTTTCAATACAACTCTTTAAGTAAACAGTGTATCGTCCCACTGCATCTTCAATCCGGTAAGCTTTCCCAATTTTCTCGGGTGACGCCCTGAGGGCGTTTATTTTTTCAGGATCCAGCAAGCTTTCAATTTGATCTTCGGTTTCATCCGCGAGCTTGAAACCATCATGACCGAAAAACTTAATCCCATTGTCCTCATATGGATTGTGAGAAGCAGAAATCATAACTCCCGCATCAGCTCGCATACTACGGGTCATGAAGGAAATACCAGGTGTGGGTAGTGGTCCGCAAAGAATCACATCCATTCCCATGGAAGTTAGACCACTGGCCAATGCAGTTTCAATCATATAGCCAGAAATCCTAGTGTCTTTCCCAATCAAAACTCTATGACGACCGGTACTTTGACCAAGTACGTGCGCGGCAGCTCTGCCAAGAGCCATGATCGTTTCCGAATCCATTGGGGCAACATTTGCCTGCCCTCTAACTCCATCAGTTCCAAATAATCTTCCCATCCTGGTTACTTTTCTCCAGTTTTCCAAATATTAACTTTAACCTCAGCGGGTGAGGCTGCTACCATACTGAACCCACTCGGCAACTTTGCTTGCAACTCAACTATTCCTTGGCCTTGACTGAAGGGGCTAGCATCAGCCACCAAACCTATTTCAACTTTTTCTAGTTTCTCAAGATCCTTGCTAGGGCCGGTTACAACTATAGATGCTTCCAAAGGCTTAACCGAAGCTTGAAAACCTTCAGCCGTCAAAACTTTTATAGGCAAAGAAGCAAAGGCTCTTTTTCTCACCAAAGGCTCTAGATCTACACGAACACTAACAACGTTGACGCCTAACTCTGTTAGCCTGCCTACTTCCTCCAATCTCATCTCTCGATCAAGCTCACGTGAAATTCCTGAAATATCTACAGGCCCAGTGCTAACTTCAGTAATATCCTTGAGCTCACTGTTAGGACCTCTTACAACGACTGCGGAAGGGATAGCTACAACTGAAGACAATTTCATTCCATCTTTGGGCTTACCCTGAACTGGGACATTAACTTTTAGACTCTTTCGAATCACTTTCTCGAAGCCCAGCTCAATTTCCGGTGGCTCAATCGCTTTCACCTCTACCCCGTTCGGAAGATTTAGATCATCTGGCGATAGGCTCAATTTATAGCTACGCCCATCAAAATCTGAGGGCAACGATATTGAAAATGAGGGGTTTGTAACCCGTAGCTGATTTACAAGGTGATTTGGACCAGTCAGGCGGACTCGAGCCACTAACCCTTTTCTACCATTTGCAGGCTTAACAACCATCAAGCTCTCGGGAAGGTTCGTGATGAAGACTCTGGCCAAGTGAGTTTCTGTCACTGAATTGTCAGGACTATAAAAATAGAATTCGAGTAAACCTGCCAATACTAGGGCAAATAATTTTATGCCCAAGTTTTCAAAAAAAAACTTTCTCATTTCTTGGGCACCTGAGAAGCTTTATCTGTTTTCTTGGAACTGGCCTTATCTTGGGCTTCAGAAGAAACGTTCTTATCGCTGTTGGAGCTATTTTTGAACAAACCCTCTGCAAAAAGAAACTTTCCTAGAACTTTGGAAAGATTCAAGGCTCCTATATCTCTCGTAATCTTACCGTCCCTGACCAAGGATATTTGACCGGTCTCCTCTGAAACCACTAAAACAAGAGCATCTGTTTTCTCAGACAAGCCAACAGCTGCTCTATGACGCGTTCCCAAATCATCCGGCAATTCTGCACTAAAAGAAAGTGGCAAGACGGCTCCTGCAGCAATCACTCGGTCTTTTTTTACGACAACTGCTCCATCATGGATTGGGGATTCTTGGTGAAATATAGAAATAAGAAGTTGCTTGCTAATAACCCCATCAATCTCCACGGCATGCTCGGTGTAATCACCCAAACCCACATCCTGTTGAATAACCAAGATCGCGCCTGTTCTTTTCTCAGCTAAAGTAGAGACCGCAGCAACAATCTGTTGCACAGTTCGCTCGGAGCGACTTTCAAACTCATTGGAAAAACCAGAAAATAGACCAACCTTGGTGAGAGCTCTCCTAAGATCATCTTGAAACAATACAACGATCAACAGTATCACCGAGCCTAAGAAGTTACTTAGGATCCAGTTCAACACAACGAAATTCAACTCTCGGCTTACAAAGTAAACAAGAGCAACGATCGCTAAACCCACCAGCATGGGTTGAGCCCGAGTACCTCGAACCAAAATAAGAGTGGTATAAATAATACCCGACACTAGAAGAATATCTACAACTCGACTAAAAGTGTCTGCGGTAAGGAAACTCTGTAAATCCATAATTGGACCAGTTAAAATCGGACTAATTTATTCCTAGTCCAAAAGGTAAAAGTTATAAAAAACCAGCCTGCAACTCATCATGCTGCAAGCAAACTCAGACAACACTACAACCAAAATTTTTTCCAGCAAAGCACCGAACAATATTCTGGAACTTACGAGGGGAAGATAAAACTAGGCTGCTCGTATATCTGAGCGTTCTTTTCCTTCCCCACCTCCACCTCCACCTGGCCCACTATTAGAAGAAACAATAGCTTCAACCTGGTTGGCATCCAAAGTTTCATCTCTAAGCAGTGCTTCAGCCAAGGCTTTCAAAGCTGCTTCGTTGTCCTTCAATATTTTTCTAGACCTATCAAGTTGTTGATCAATAATCGATCTAACTTCTTCATCGATCTGATCCGCCGTACTCTCCGAATAATCTTGCTGGTGACCAAACTCTTTACCGAGAAAAACATCACCATCTTTTTTCCCGTAAGAAAGTGGTCCAAGTTTCTCACTCATCCCCCATTCACATACCATTCTTCTGGCAATAGAAGTTGCAGCAGAAATGTCAGAGCTGGCTCCAGTTGTAATCTCATTAAAGGTCATCTCTTCAGCAGCACGTCCGCCGAAAGCAATCGCTATCCTATCCAACCAGTAATTCTTTGGGTAATTGTGCTTATCATCCGTAGGTAGTTGCATCATCAAGCCTAAAGCCATTCCCCGAGGAATGATTGTAACCTTGTGCACAGGTTCTGCATTAGGAAGCATTTTTGCGACTAGAGCATGACCTGCTTCGTGATAAGCAATGATCTCTTTATCCTTATCGGAAAGGACAAGAGATCTTCTTTCAACGCCCATGATGATTTTATCTTTCGCGTGTTCGAAATGTTTATGGGAAACAATTTCCTCGTCAATCAACGCCGCATAAAGAGCCGCTTCGTTGACTAAGTTAGCTAAATCGGCTCCAGAAAACCCCGGTGTACCTCTAGCAATCGTAGCCATATCGACTTTATCATCCAAGGGAACTTTCCTGGTATGAACATTCAAAATAGCTTCTCTACCTCTAAGATCAGGTAACGGGACAACAACTTGTCTATCAAATCGCCCAGGACGTAAAAGTGCAGGGTCAAGAACGTCGGGGCGGTTGGTAGCAGCAACCAGAATAACTCCTTCGTTAGCTTCGAAGCCATCCATTTCCACTAACAGTTGGTTCAATGTCTGCTCACGCTCGTCATGACCTCCGCCAAGACCAGCACCACGGTGACGACCAACCGCATCAATCTCATCGATGAAGATGATGCAAGGAGCATTCTTTTTACCACGAAGAAAAAGATCTCTAACTCTGGAAGCACCAACTCCCACAAACATCTCCACGAAATCAGAGCCGGAAATACTAAAGAAAGGCACTCCTGCCTCTCCAGCAATTGCACGAGCCAACAGTGTCTTACCTGTTCCAGGACTACCTACCAAAAGAACGCCTTTAGGAATTCTCCCTCCCAGCTTTCCGAAGCGTTTAGGGTCTTTCAGAAACTGAACAATTGCAGAAAGTTCATTCTTAGACTCTTCGATTCCAGCTACGTCATCAAAGGTAACTTTGTTTTGGCCATCTTCTAAAAGCCGAGCTTTGCTTTTTCCAAAGCTGAGAGCCTTTCCCCCGCCAACCTGAATCTGTCGCATGAAAAATATCCAAACCCCAATGAGCAAGAGCATTGGGAACCAGTTGGCTAAAAGAAGGAAATACCAAGATTCTTCGGCTTTGGGTTTTGACTCAAAGTCGGCGCCAGATTCGCGCAAAACTTTAATCAACTCACCATCACTAGGGGGGGCGTGGGTTAAAAATTTGCCATTCGGAGTATCACCGTAACCTTCTTTATACTGACCGGCTATTTCATTTTCGAGAATGGTGACGCTTTCTACCTGTTGCTTCTCCAAAGACTCTCTGAATTCCGAGTATTTAATGACGTGGGACCTTCCTCCTGGTTGTTCCAACAAACTGTAAAACAACATCAACATGAAAAACAGAAAGGCCCAAAGGGCAATATTTCTAGAGGTTTGGTTCAATGTCGCTCCAAAGTGAAAAAATACTCAATCAAATTATTAACTAAAACTTACTTTTTGTTCTTATCTAGCGGGTATAGAGATTAGGATGCTGTGAGCCCAGCAATCTGAC
>CALIEE010000082.1 GCA_938022485.1 uncultured bacterium
CTCGTCCAATGATGATTATATCTATCAACAAGATGATAAATAGTCCTACAAAGACATTTGATTGCCGGAAACCAGGATTTTCATAGAACCAATAGCTTAGAACTAGACAAACAAGGAGCTGTCCCTTGACCTTAGCTAAGAAATATTCTTCCTCAGCCTTACCACTTACACTTCGACTGAAAAATAAACCCAAGGCAAGGCGAAAGACCAGGAGGTAGATTAGGTACTCAACTATTCTCAAATCAAACACTTAGAGACCATTCCTCAACGATAATTCTCGGAGATTTTGAACTTCCTGATTTCCTTTCGGCTAACAGTAGAGCCAGTCTGTCACAGCTACACTAAAGGACGGCTCTAGAAAAGTATTGGCTGGATCCAATACTAAGGCAAAATTAGTTCTCTTAAAGTTAATAAAACCTATTATATGGAACTTTCAGCATCTCAAGGAGAAGGCTGTATTACAACAGCTTAAGCCCTAATCCATAAAAAAGGCCTGCAAAAGTTGAAACTTAGAGTAGAATCAATAGTTAGGCTCTAACATCTAAATATAAGGCAACTCTCTAGCACTTCAATTTTTAACTTTTGTGATGGTAATCTCTCTTCTAATTTTAATTGCTCTAGCCTTAATGTTCCTGGAGAGAAAACTACCAGCAAATCAGTTGCCAAGCGTTCGTGGTTGGATTCCACGAATGATTCTTCTAAATCTGATTCAAGGAGCTATTGTCGTCTTGGCAGGAGTGACATGGGATCTTTGGTTCAAGAAGGCTTCTCTCTTTGATCTCTCCAGCAGCTTTCATCCTTTAGTTCAAGCCTTGCTCTCTTATTTTATCTCAACGTTTATTTTTTACTGGTGGCATCGCTACAGGCATCAATCAATGTTCTTCTGGAACCTCTGCCATCAAATTCATCACTCAGCTTCTCGAATAGAAGTTCTTACTAGCTTCTATAAGCATCCTTTTGAAATAATAATCAACTCTCTAATTAGTTCTGCTTTGGTGTATGCTATACTAGGGTGCTCGATCTCAGCCGGAGCTATCTACACAATACTAATTGCAGTCGCCGAGTATTTTTACCATATCAATTTGAAAACACCGTCTATCGTTGGTTACTTTATTCAAAGACCTGAGTCACACAGAGTTCATCACAAGCTCGGCTATCATACGAAAAATTTTGCCGACTTGCCGATATGGGATATGCTTTTTGGAACCTTTCTAAACGCAAAAAGCAAGGTAAATCAATGCGGTTTTAAACCAGAGCTTGAAGACAGGTTCGAAGATATGCTTTTCTGTAGAAACGTAACTACGGAAGCAGCCTGCGAAGATAGAAAACCATTGAGCTTTCTTCCTACTTGCATTGGCTGCCAAAAAAGGACTGCTTGCGCGATGTCACAGATGTTCGAGAAAAACAGTGAAAGTACGGGAGTAGACCCAGAGAAGCCGTGAAGAAAGAATCACCTAACGAAGTCTTTGAAGGAGACAAAAAGTTACTAAAAAGACTTAACTGTCTAGCAACGGTTTTGCTCGTCGTTGGCTTTGTCCAAATGGCTGGCTATCTTCTGGATAGCAAAACTCTTCGAGGCATTGGACTTGCAAGCTATACCTCTCCACTTCCTAAAGTATTTTCAGATGTAGATGGGCTGGAAACCTTCGCTTCTTCTTTTAAGATCGTTTTAAAAACCGAAGATCTGAAAGAGCAAGAACTACAGATCACTCCTGAACTCTATTCGAAATTGGAAGGTCCTTATAAGAGAAGAAACGTTTACGGCGCAGCTTTAAGCTATGCTCCTCGTTTACCGGATGAGCTTTGGCAGCCAGTATTTCGTTTTGGATTTAGTGGACCGCTGCTGGAGGAATTCTCATTACCTTCAGATACTAAAAAAGTAGATCTTCATATCAAAACCAATACAAAAGGCAGGAATGATAGTTGGGTTAAATCCACACCCTTAACAAAGGGAGGAGCAAATTGACATTCTTTAAGCACTACCCTGCCCTACAATTTTCTTTTTTTCGCATAGTTTTTGGACTCTATCTTTTCATTCACTATGCCTTCTTACTTCCCTATGCAGCGGAGATCTACAGCAATAGTGGAGTTCTACCTGACGCAGGAGCTAACCCTACTTTTTCTATTTTTCCTAGTCCCTTTTGGATCAATGATAGCGCTCTAACAGCCCAAATTATTGTTTTGCTTTGCACTCTTCTTTCCCTAGCTTTTACCTTAGGTTTTCAGAGAAGAAGCTCAGCCTTGGGACTTTGGTATCTTTCAGCCTGCCTGTTCAATAGAAATGTTTTAACAAGCAATCCATCACTGGCCTATATTGGTTTACTACTTTTACTTTGCGTTCTGATTCCTAATTCAGAGCCAGTGTCGCTAAGAAAATCTGAAAAAGGTGATTGGTTCATGCCTGGCATGGTTTTCTATACGGCTTGGATTCTAATGGCGGCTGGTTACACTATAAGTGGCCTAATCAAACTACAAAGCCCCAGTTGGGTCGATGGCTCTGCTCTTCATCATCTAGCAATGAATCCCTTGGCACGCCCTGGCTTGTTTAGAGATATAATTCTCTCTATGCCTGAGATATTTCTCAAGCTTCTAACCTGGAGCACTTTGGTTTTTGAAATTCTATTTCTACCGCTGAGCTTATTCCGCTCTGGGCGCTTATTTGCTTGGGTGTCCATGGTGTTTCTCCATCTAGGAATCCTTTTAGTAGTAGATTTTGCTGACTTAACGGCGGGCATGCTTGTCCTTCATTTATTTACCTTGGATCCAGAGTGGCTAATGAAAAAGCCTGATGGCAAAAAAAGAATTGTCTTTTTTGATGGAGATTGTGGTTTCTGTAACAGCTCTGTTCAGACTTTATTAAGCTTTGATCGACAAGGCCTGTACAGCTTCTCCCCCCTTCAGGGTAAAACTGCCTCAACTATGCTTCCCGCAGAGCTAAGAGAGCCAAGCAGCTTAGACACAATCGTGCTTGCAGAAGAGAGCGAAGGTAAAATCACTGTACAGACTCATTCCAACGCAATTCTAGCTATTCTCTCAAACCTAGGTGGGCTTTGTAGGTTAATTTCTTTTTCGAAAATTCTACCAGAAAAACTGCGAAACATTGTCTACAATTTGATAGCAAGAAATCGCAAACTTATTTCTAAAAAGCTAAGCTGTGCTATTCCAACAGAGGAGGAGCAAGCTAGATTTTTGGAATAGTTGGACACTATCATTGGCAAGCACTAGACTAGCAAGCCCCTACCCATCGGTAACACAGCCCTCGGAAGCAGAAGCCACGGTCTTGATATACTTATAGAGAGTACCTTGCTTCGCCTTAAACTCAGGAGTTTTCCAATTGGCCTTTCTCTTTGCAAGCTCCTCGTCTGAAACTTCCACATCAATGCTGTTGGTTTCAGCATTAATGGTTACCTTGTCGCCATTCTCTACCAATGCAATTGGCCCACCAACTTGGGCCTCTGGAGTTACGTGCCCAATAATAAAGCCGTGCGACCCACCAGAGAATCTACCATCAGTTAAAAGAGCTACGTCTTGTCCAAGCCCTGCTCCCATAATCGCACTCGTTGGAGTAAGCATCTCTGGCATTCCTGGGCCACCTTTGGGTCCTTCATAACGAATTACAATAACGTCACCCTTTTGAATGTTTCCATCCTCAAGGCCCTTGAGCATATCTTCTTCAGAATCAAAAACCCTTGCTGGCCCTGAAAACTCAAGTCCTTCTTTACCGGTAATCTTTGCCACAGCGCCTTCCGGAGCAAGGTTACCTTTCAAAATTCTAATATGCCCTGTTTCCTTAATTGGCTTATCCAGGTCTCTAATAATATCCTGCCCAGGTTTTAATCCTGGAAGTTCATTCAGATTTTCCGCCAAGGTCTTTCCAGTTACTGTCTTACAGCTGCCATCAATCAAACCTTTCTCAAGAAGCATCTTAAGAACAGCAGGAGTTCCACCTACGTCATGCAAGTCTGCCATCACGTACTGACCACTTGGTTTCAGATCCGCAAGAAAAGGAGTTCTCTCAGCCGTAGCAGCAAAGTCTTCCAAAGTAAGATCAACTCCTACAGCATGGGCCATTGCAAGCAGGTGAAGCACTGCGTTTGTTGAACCACCTGTGACCATAATCGCAACCATTGCGTTTTCAAAAGCCTGACGAGTCATGATGTCTCTAGGCTTAAGGTCCAGTTCCAAAAGAGTCTTAATCGCTTCTCCAGCTTTAACACATTCTTTTAGCTTGCCTGGGTCTTCTGCTGGAGTTGAAGAACTGTATGGCAAAGACATACCCATGGTTTCTATAGCTAAGGCCATAGTGTTTGCTGTGTACATGCCACCGCAAGCACCAGCTCCTGGGCATGAACTCTCTACGATTTCTTTTCTGTCACCATCCGAAATACTTCCAGCTAGAAACTCACCATAACTTTGAAAAGCTGAAACTACGTCCAGCTTAACTCCTTTATGACAGCCGGCTTTAATAGTTCCACCGTAAACCATAATTGAAGGTCGGTTCAGTCGACCCATGGCAATTAAGCAACCAGGCATGTTCTTATCACAACCAGGCAGGGCAATTAATCCGTCATACCACTGAGCAGATACTACCGTTTCAATTGAGTCAGCAATTAGGTCACGAGACTGAAGAGAAAAACTCATTCCGTCTGTGCCCATTGAAATTCCATCACTAACTCCAATGGTGTTGAATCTGAGTCCGACTAGGTCAGCTGCCTGAGTTCCCTCTTTAACCTGACCTGCGAGGTCAAGCAGGTGCATGTTACAAGTGTTACCCTCGTACCAAACGCTAGCAATTCCGATTTGAGGTTTCTTTAGATCTTCATGACTCAAACCAGTTCCAATCAACATCGCTTGAGATGCGCCCTGAGATTTAGGCTCGGTAATTCTTGAAGAGTATTTATTTAATTTATTAGCCATGGTGTCGTGTCTTCTAGCTTAAGTTCTCAATTATCTTGTTAGTCATTTCAGTTGTAGAAAGTTTTTCGCTTTCCGCGGACGCTATATCAGCAGTTCTAAAACCTTGCTCCAGAGACTTTTCTACTGCACGGTTTATACTGTCAGCTTCTTTGGTTAGACCAAAAGAAAACTTCAAGAGCATTCCCGCAGAAAGAATCTGAGCAATCGGGTTAGCCACTCCCTTTCCTTCCAGCTCAGGAGCAGAGCCGCCTTGAGGCTCATACATGCCAAAGCCTTCACTATTCAAACTAGCACTTGGCGTCAGGCCAAGAGAGCCAGGAAGAACTGCAGCAGCGTCAGAGAGAATGTCTCCAAAAAGGTTCGCAGTTAAGACCACGTCAAAACGAGAGGGGTCTCGAATAATCTGCATCGCCGCATTATCAACAAACATGTCTTCTAGTTCTACGTCAGGATAATCGGCGGAGATTTCTTTCACCACCTCTCGCCAAAGCCTGGAAGTTTCAAGCACGTTTGCCTTATCCACCGAAACCAAAGACTTTCGTCTTTTACTCGCTGCTTTAAAAGCAGTGTGGGCAACGGACGCTATTTGATCTTCAGTATACTCGGCTGTGTCTATTGCAACTCTTCGACCATCACGAGTTTCTCTTCTATGCTCTCCAAAATAGATATCTCCCAGGAGTTCACGAACAATCAACATGTCCACTCCCTTACCTGCGACTTCCTCCCGCAGTGGGCAAATATCAACTAATTCTGGATAGACCTTTGCTGGCCTAAAGTTAGCATTAAAGTTGAAGGCTTTTCTTAAAGCCAAAATAGAATTCTTCTCACAGTCTTTCCATTTGGGCTCATGGGCTAGATCAATTGGGCCGCCAATAGAGCCAAACAAAATTGCATCGCTCCCCTGGCAGACTTTTAAAGTGGCATCAGGAAAATGACTTTGATGGTCATCCCAGGCAGCGCCGCCAATTAGGCCCTTTTCATACTCAAAGCTGTGGCCATTGGCCGCTGCAACAGCATCGAGCACTCTAACCGCTTCAGTGCAAACTTCTTCTCCAATCCCGTCTCCGGGTAGTAAGGCTATTTTTTTGTTCATTAGTTGTTAGCTTTTGTAGTGTCGTAAAACAAGTTAGCACTTCGCTTCTCTTCAAAGGACTTAACGCTATCTTGTTGAGACAAGATATAGTCCAAGTCATCCAGTCCATTTAGTAAGCAGTGCTTCCTAAACGGATCATAGTCAAAAGCTACATTCTCTCCAGCAGCAGAGCTGAACTTTTGCTCTTCTAGGGATATCTGAGCTTCTTCCTTACCAGACTGGGCCGCTTCAAGAAGCTGGTCGACTAGTTTTTCATCGGCTTCAATTAGCAACAAACCATTCTTTGCACTGTTACTGAAGAAAATATCAGCAAAGCTCTTCGCTATTACAGCCTCTATGCCAGCACCTTTAATCGCCCAGACAGCGTGTTCACGAGAAGAACCACATCCAAAGTTCACTCCGGCAACCATTATTTTCGCACCCTGGAACTTCTCCTGGTTAAAGCTGAACTCAGGGTCATTCTTCTTAAGGTCTGCAAACAAACCTTCTGCAAAACCCTCTCTGCTTACGCTTGTTAAGTAGCGAGCAGGAATGATCTGGTCGGTGTCCACATCGTTTCTGGATACAGGTATTAATCTGCCTGAAATTTTATCTACTTTATCCATCTCTTCCCCTTAGTTACTGAAATATTGTTGGCCGGAGATAATTTTTCCAGCGATAGCGCTTGCTGCCACGGTAGCAGGCGAAGCCAGGTGAGTGATACTTCCTGGCCCCTGTCGTCCCATAAAGTTTCTGTTTGAAGATGAAATACACCTTGCGCCTGCAGGCACCTTGTCATCATTCATTCCAAGACACATTGAACAGCCAGGCATTCTAAAGTCAGCTCCCGCTTCCTTGAAGACTTTATCCAGTCCTTCTTTCACTGCAATCTCTCGAACTTCTTCGGAGCCAGGCACAATATACATAGTGACGCCTTCACTAATCTTTTGTCCCCTTAGAACTTCAGCCACCAAACGAAGGTCTTCAATTCGGCCATTCGTGCAAGAACCAACAAAAGCCCATTCAATTGGAGTGCCAGCAATCGCAGCTCCAGCCTTGAGACCTGTGTAGTCCAGGGCTCTTTCAAAGCCTTGGACTTGGCCGTTAGCGAAGTCACCTGCCACTGGTAAGCTTTGGTCAATCTCAACTCCTTGACCGGGGTTAATACCCCAAGTAACCATCGGCTTTAACTGATCAACATCGATTACAATTTCCTGGTCATATTTCGCTCCAGAGTCACTGGCTAAAGACGACCAGTAATCAACCGCTCGCTGCCAATCTTCAGACTTTGGAGCAAAACGCTTTCCTTTTATATAGTCGAAAGTCGTCTGATCTGGAGAGATCAAACCCGCTCTGGCTCCGCACTCAATGCTCATGTTGCAGACTGTCATCCGCTCTTCCATAGACATGGCACGCACTGCTTCTCCGCAGTATTCAACTACGTGTCCGGTTGCTCCACCAACACCGATCTCAGAAATTAGTTTAAGGATGGCATCTTTAGAGAATACTCCAGGCTGAAACTGTCCTTTGAACTCCACCTTCATGGTTTTCGGTTTTCTTTGAAGCAAACAACCACTAGCCATTACGTGACCAACTTCGCTTGTTCCCACACCAAAAGCTAAAGCTCCAAAAGCACCGTGGGTAGAGGTATGGGAATCACCACAAACTATAGTCAGCCCTGGTTGAGTTGCTCCAAGCTCTGGCCCAATCACATGGACAATTCCTTGGTTTCCACTGCCAAAGTCGTAAAATGGCACGTCAAACTGTTCAACGTTTTTTCGGAGTGTTTCCACCTGGTTTCTACAGGCATCATCAACTATTTGAAGACGGGTTTGGCTAGTAGGAATACTATGGTCCACAGTGGCAAGTAGTTTGCCTCGATTATAAACATCAATCCCTCGAGCCCGTATTACATCAAACGCCTGGGCCGAAGTAACTTCGTGAACCATCATTAAGTCAATTGCAAAGATAGCCGGATGACCTTTTTTTTGGGCAACTACGTGCTCATTCCAAATTTTATCGACAATATTTTTAGCCATTTTTCTTAATCCGATAATGAGTATCTACATAAGCCAAGTTAGCGGCATTAATTAAAGCCTTCATCGCAGCAATCTCTAGGTCCTGGTCTTCCCCCTGCCCTTCAAATACATTCTCCTTCTCATCCTCAAGAAGAATGGTTGAAATACTGGTTGAAGAAATGCCCTCGCCTGAGGACTCACTGCGGTAATTCTGAATTTTCAATCCTGGGTAATACTGGTCAATCGCCTTTTTAAGCGCTGCCAAAGCAGAGTCTTTTCCAGTTGAAGAAGCAGAGAAATCTCCGTTCACTTCAAAGAACCTACCCTTTAGAAAAATCTCAGATTTGTTGGAGCTTCTGGAA
>CALIEE010000083.1 GCA_938022485.1 uncultured bacterium
TTGAGCCGTAAGCCAGTGTATCGAAATTGAAGAATCAGTGAAAAGATATGCATCACCTAATTTCACCGGGAAAATGTTTGATGGTCCAGACAACTCACAAAAGAGATCTGAAATTAAAAGGACGAGGTAAACCTGGCCAAATCTCAATTTCCTTTGGGGCATTGAGAAGAAGGTTCAGTAAATTATTTTCAATCCTGGCTTCATGGGCACCAGTATTAGGCAAGTAATCCCCGCCTCTAGCTCGAAGTAAAACTCCATAGCGCTCATCATTCTCTAAACTTATGTGGGCACCGAACTCCTCCCAACATCGAGCTCCAATCACTCCCAAAAAAGATGCTATTTCTTTAATTAGTTCTCGGCTTTGATCGCCCATCTCCTCAACAGAGCGGTAACCCAGCCGATAAAGCACTTTGAATTGATAATCAAGAAGGCCCAGGGCGAACCAACTGGCATCAAGCCCGTAATAAAGTGAGCGTCTTTCAAGCTTCTCAAACCTAAAAATAAGTTTGGTGGAAAGTGTCGAAAGTTCTGGATCAATCATCCGTCATTCAGCAATAGGCGCAATTAAGAGGCCGAACAATCAAGATGAGAAACCTGCCAGCCACCCTCCAATCTTCTCAGTAGCCAGCTCAGCAGTAAATCCAAATTTTTGTTGTAGATCCTTGAGCGGAGCAGAAGTCCCAAATGAATCCACTGAAAGCATATAGCTCTGATGAGGATCAGCATTAATCATTCCGCTCCATCCAAAAGAAGTTCCAGCTTCCATAACAACTGTTTTAGATTGTCGAGGAATAAGGGTATTTTTGTATTCAACAGAACACTGGTTGAATCTTTCCCAACATGGCATTGAGACAACCCTTACTCCTTTTTTGACCTTGTTCGCCTCAGATAAACTCTTGGCAACTTCTATTGCCAAAGGAACCTCTGAACCTGTAGCCACTATAACCAACCCTGGCTCCGTAGTGCCTCCATTCTCAAAAACAGAGTAGGCACCTAAAAGAATTTCTTCAGGGTCGAAATCTTTTGGTCTTTCAATTGGAGATATTGACTGCCGAGTAAGACAAAGGGCTGAGGGGCCAGCTTCTCTACGTAATGCTAGCAAATAGCACATCGCTGTCTCTAAACCATCGGCCGGTCGCATCACAAAAAGGTTAGGAATCATTCTCAAAGATCCTACATGCTCTACAGGCTGATGAGTAGGTCCGTCCTCACCAAGAAATATACTTTCATGAGTAAATACAAATATAGAACGCAATTTCGAAAGCGCAGCCAGTCTTATCGAAGGGCGCATATAGTCAGAAAAACAAAGAAAGGTAGAGCAAAAAGGAATAAAACCTCCATAATGGGCGAGGCCATTAACTATCGCTCCCATAGCATGTTCGCGAACACCAAAGTGTATATTGCGACCACTAAAATCTTCTGAAGTAATAGAGGAAGAATCCTTGATTGTGGTCAAGGTCGACGGTTCTAAATCAGCAGACCCTCCAATCATCGAAGGTAAAGCCGCAGCAGCTCCTTGAATCACAGCGGACGAAATCTTTCTCGTTGCCGAAGGCTTATCAGATTCGGGAAAAGAATCTAGTAGGACCTTGCTTAAATCTTCCGGGATTTTGCCTAACAGTGAGTCTTCTAACTCCGAGGCCAGTGACGGTTCTTTTTTCTTCCAACTATCATAGCCGGTCTGCCACTTCGAATATTGCTCCTGCAAGCTTTCAATTCTTTCTGCGAATAAGTTCCTAACCTCTTCAGGGACTAAAAAGGTTTTATCCTCAGGCCAGCCCATTTCTTTTTTCGCTAGTTTGGCTTCCTCTTCCCCTAGCGGACTCCCGTGAACTCCCCCGGTACCAGCCTTATTAGGACTACCCTTTCCTATTACTGTTCGAGCAAGTATCAACGATGGTTTTTCAGTTTCAGATTTAGCCCAATCAATCGCCTTATCTATTTCTTCGGTATTATGACCATCTATTTTCTTGACCGACCAACCTAAAGCTTCGAAGCGCCCTGCAACGTCCTCGGTAAACGTAAGGTTAGTACTTCCCGCAATGCTAATCTGATTATCATCAAAGATAACGTTAAGATTTCCCAGTCCAAGATGACCAGCCAGAGAACAAGCCTCATTGCTAATCCCTTCCATCAAACATCCATCACCAAGTAGGCAATAAACATTATGACTAGAAACATCTTTGCCGTAAGAAGCCTCCATTTTTTTCTGTCCAATTGCCATTCCAACAGCATTGGCAATGCCCTGACCAAGCGGACCCGTTGTACATTCGACTCCTTCGGTTTCAAAAGACTCTGGGTGCCCAGGAGTAGAACTTCCTAACTGCCGAAAATTTTTTAAATCTTCCAAAGAAACCTTAAAACCGGCCAAGTGAAGAAGAGAGTAAATGAACATCGAACCGTGGCCGTTTGAAAGAACAAATCTATCCCGGTTCAACCAGTCCGTGTGATTGGGGTTGAATGTCAGATGCTTTAGCCAAAGCACAGCTCCGATTTCAGCCATTCCCATCGGCATACCAGGGTGACCACTAGCGGCTCTATTCACTGCGTCTACTGAAAGAAAGCGAATCGTATTAGCTGCCTGTTCAAGCTGTTCTTTAGAAATGTTCATCTACTAAGCTACCCCAGCTGAAAATCAGAATTCCGATTGATTTCCCTGAGACTCCCACACAAATAAAGTTCTCAATTAAGGCCAGATTTCTAGTAACACCACTGACCCTTTCAAAGCACCGCTGAGTCTATAAAGCACCGGCTGGGCGCAGAAACAAGCTTGGTACAATTTTGTAGTGACAATTTTTGAACAACCAACTTAAGCCTTTCAATTCTTTAGATTTTTAGGTTACCAAAAAAGTAGTTACCTTGCTCCAAAACTATTAACTACTAGATTGGTATGATTCTAGCATCTTCTCTAGTCGACCGACTCTTCGGTGTTTCCTGACCAGAGACACCGATTTACAATACCTTTACTCCACATACCGGCCGAAGATTCTACCTCTATCTTCGGCCTTTTTTTATGCACCTAGGGGCCACTATGGCCTTTCGAACGCCTCCAAGGTAAGACAGTGATTCCGTAAGCACTCAGATGGCCCTTCTCTTCGTAGCTCGGCATGCTTTCTCACTGCGACGTGTTGAAAACACGACTCCGTTCGTCAGCCTTTGAGCCTCTCGACAAGCACCGCCTGAATACTTACAACATTGAGGATAAAAGGAATTCCAAAACATTTAAAAATTTGTCTGCGGAAGAATGAAAAGAGAACTTACCGGATTAAAATTAGAAGTCGGCCAAGAAGCACCTTACTTCAACCTCCCAGCTACCGACGGCAAGCGCTATAGCTTAAACGACTTTTCGACTAGCCAAGCTCTAGCCGTAGTGTTCACGTGCAATCATTGCCCCTACGTTAAGGCCTGGGACGATCGTTTGCTAGAGTTAATCGAAACCTTTGGAGAGAAAGGTTTAAGTCTGATTGCAATCTGTTCAAATGATTCTATTGGTTATCCCCAAGATGCTTTTGAACAAATGGTAAAGAAGAGTGAGGCCCATAGCTTCAGTTACCCTTACTTGCACGATGAGACCCAGGAAGTGGCCAAAGCCTATGATGCAGCTTGCACTCCTGAAGTATACCTGTTCAACAACGCTCAGAAACTTTGTTATCATGGAAGAATTGATAACAACCATAGTGACCCTGAATCCGTAGCTAGGGCCGACTTTAAAATAGCTATTGCTGAAGTCCTCGAAGGAAAAAACCCTGTTGTGCCACTCACACCTGCAATGGGCTGCTCAATAAAGTGGAAGGCCTAGCTAACTAAAAGAAGAAATATTTCTGATAAATTTAGATCCAAACTAAAAGAGAGATAGAAACAAATGCTGATCGTTCTAAAACAAACAGCCACTGAAGCTGACGCCGAACTAGTAAAGAAAAAAATTGCAGATACAGGGCTAAAACCTCTTTATCTTCCAGGCGAAGAGAAGGTGGTGTTGGGAGCTATTGGTGATGAAAGAAAAATAGCCAAGCTTGAACTTCAATCACTGGATTTCGTGGAAAGAGTAGTGCCGGTACTGAAACCGTACAAACTTTGCAATCGCGAGTTTAAGTCGGAAAAAGCCATCGTAAAAGTAAGAAACGTGGAGATTGGCGGCAATGAAGTTACACAAATCGCTGGTCCCTGCTCTGTCGAAAGTGAAGAGCAAATCGTCTCAACAGCTCACGCTGTAAAAAAAGCTGGAGCTAAAATTTTAAGAGGCGGTGCCTACAAGCCAAGAACTTCTCCATACGCTTTCCAAGGACTCGAAGAAGAGGGTCTCAAGCTTCTTGAACTAGCCCGTGAAGAAACTGGCCTTCCTATCGTAACTGAAATCGTAAGTGAATATCACATCGACGTGGTTGGAAAGACTGCTGACATGTTTCAAATCGGGGCCAGAAATGCGCAAAACTTTCGATTACTCAAAGCAGTTGGAGGAACAAAAACCCCGGTTCTATTAAAACGAGGGCCTGCCTCCAGCATGTCTGAATTTCTAATGGCTGCTGAGTATATCATAAGCGAAGGGAACCCCAACGTCGTTCTTTGCGAGCGAGGTATTAAGAGTTTTTTCACTGAAACCAGAAATACCTTTGATCTTTCGGTTATCCCCCTTCTACAAAAGGAAACCTACCTACCCGTGATTGGCGATCCCAGTCACGGCACCGGAGTAAGAGACTTAGTCTCACCAATGGGATGCGCAGCCATCGCGGCTGGGGCAGATGGTATTATCGTTGAAGTCCATCCCGAGCCTGAGAAAGCTCTCTCTGATGGCTTCCAACAACTTACTCCACCTCAATACGAAGAAATGACTAAAAAAATGGCAGCTGTGGCCAAGGCTGTAGGAAGAACATCTGCTAGCTTAGAGCTTTAGGTCGACCTTAGTTATCCACAAGAGAGCCCCTTTCTAGTGCTGTAGCTCAACCTATACTGTATAGTTGTGGCTATGGATCTCATCCGTTATTTTCATCCTCACCATAATCCCCGATTGAGAAGTCGCGAACTTCGCATGCAGGAAGTCAGTGAGTTAGAGCAAGCCGCCTTGGAGCTTAGAAAAGCTCTGCGCAGAGCTGAAATTAGAAGTGAATCAGCCGCAGAAAAGAACGATACAGAAACCCCGCTTCGTAAAGAACATTTTAATCAGCTTCTCGTGGCCATGGACTATATTGTAGAGTCTTTAGGAACCCTGAGCCAAGCTCACCCCGGAGACGAAACCCCTGCTCTCTATCAATTGCTCGAGGAAAGAAAAGATGCTCCGGGTTGGGAAAACTGGTCTCGCCTTCTCAAGGAAAGATTGGAGCTTGCGAACCCCTCGCCAAAAGGTAACACTTCCGAGCACAGCCAAGATAAAAAAGTAATTGGCCAATAGTGCCAGGAAATTTCAACCCTCAAGTGAACAGATAATCCAAAACTTATCTAAGGCTTAAGTTTTTTCAGGAGAAACAAATGAACAAATATATGAAAATGCTCGACCCACGGAGAAGAAGGCTTACTGGGCGACTAAAATCTATGAGAGAGAGAATTAGACTTCTTGAGGATGAACTCGAAAAGCATACCTCTCAACACTACCGAGTCAGCATTTTCGGAAGTGCAAGAACGAGACCAGATGATGACTACTACAAAATGACCTACCGCCTAGCTTACTTGCTGGGAGAAAAAGGTATTGATGTTTTAACAGGTGGCGGGCCTGGACTGATGCAGGCCGCTAACTCAGGTGTACAAGATGGCCGAGACGCATCTGGTAGTAAAAGTATGTCCTACGGTCTTTCCATCGAACTTGGAGCCTTGGGAAAACTTGAAAGACCTAGCCAACACCTCGATATTAAACATCACCACAATAGATTCTCCTCTCGCCTAGACGACTTTATGCGACTTTCAAATGCCGTTGTCGTTACTCCAGGCGGAATCGGAACTGTGCTAGAGCTATATTTCTCTTGGCAATTACTTCAGGTGCAGCATCTACCTTATAGACCAATAATCATGCTTCACGAGGATTTTTGGTCTGGTTTGATTGACTGGATGAAAGAAGTACAGCTGGACCAGGGTCTCGTCAGTGAAGAAGACTTTCGCTTTATCAAGTTTGCTAAAACTCCTGAAGAAGCGATGAGCCTGCTCGAAAATGACCATAAACAGTTTATGGAAGAGGCTGGCGCCCCCTCTAAGTAAGACCGAGGAAAAGAATCCAAAAAAAGACAGCCTTGATGAAAATAATAATCAAAGGAATTGCTGTTCTGTTTGGAATATTACTGCTTTGCTGCTTAGCGGTTTATGGCCTGGTGCGTTTTGTCGACCCAAATGACTACCGAGTAGAAATAGCTGAATACATTTCGGAAAGTCTTGGTAGAAAAGTCGAACTCAATGGGCCCATTAAGATTGCTCTCTCCCTCAAACCTAAATTGGAAGTTGAAAATGTAAATATAGCCAACACAGATTGGGGCTCTAAACCCTCAATGGCTAAAATACAGAAAGCCTTGGTTCACCTAGACTTGTGGAGCCTACTGCCTCCCAAAAAAACTCTAGAGTTTTCTAGCATCGAACTCCACGGCAGTGACCTTCTGTCAGAGCTAAATTCATCTAGCAAAAGCAACTGGGACTTTGGAAAAGGCAATCAGAAAGATAATTCGAGCTCTAGTTTTCTCCTCGAACTTTTTTCTGCGACAATCTCTAATTTAAAATTTGCTCACAAGGGAAGCGCCACCCTTGACCTCTCTATAGAAAAAGCAAACCTAAGAACAGAAGGGTCTAAGCGAAAGGTGAACTTAAACGGCACCCTGCAAGGAGAAGCTTTCTCAATCAAAGGTAATATTCCAGACGTAAAAACCATCTCACGCATAAAGGAAGCCTCCTTAGACCTAGAAATAATACTGGGCGAAGCAAGCCTAAAAGCCAAAGGGCCTATATTACTATCTCAGCCCCTTAGTAAAAGTTCGCTCAAACTAGAGATAGACTTTCCAGATTTAAGTTTTCTAAAAGTTTTTGGTTCCGAATCATTTCCCCCTCAAAGAGGCATTTCAGGCTCGGGACAGCTAGATCTCATTGATGGGAACTTTAACTTCTCCAGCCTCGACCTAAAAATTGAACAAAGCGATATTAAAGGATCTTTAAGCTTTGATAGTTCCTTCAAGACCATCTCAGCTAAACTAGAGAGTGCTTTGCTCATTATCGACAACATCTATCCTTCGAGCAATCAACAACCAGAAGACTATTCTGAAAAAAACTCAAAAAAGAAGGGGATTTTCTCCAAGGAGCAATTTCCTCTTGAGACCCTTAGGGCTCTCAACCTTGAGGCCGACGTTAAACTAGAAAAACTAATCATTGGAGAGAAAACCAATTTCACAAATATCAACATTGGACTGAAATCGAAAAAAGGACAGCTGGAAATAACGCCGGTGAAAGCGATGTTTTATGATGGTGAAGTTGATGCTGAAGTGAAATTTAGTGGATCCCTAGACACTCCCACTCTCCAAAGTAATTTTAATACCTCCGGTTTCGATTACGGCAAGTATTTGGCTGCAACAGGAGCCGATCAGGGGGTCAGTGGTAAAGCTGACGGCGAGTTTAAACTGACCTCAAAAGGAACATCACCTCATCTTCTAGTCTCGAACCTAAAAGGGACTGTTGACCTTTCATCCGGAGAGGGAGTCGTCACGAACAACTTGTTAAAAATTATTTCAGTGGGGATTCAAGATATCCTAGCTCCGCTTTTTGGAAAAAAGTCCGATGTCGCAGTTCACTGTTTATTGAGCAGCTCTAAAATTGAAAATGGAGTGATCACTAGTCAGCATCAAATTGTAGACAGCGAGGTCATAACTATTTTGGCTGATGGCTCCGTCGACCTTGGAAAGGAAGCAATTGATTTAGACTTTGATATTAAAGCCAATAACCCGAGTATCGCCAGCTTAATCCCTCCCTTTTCTTTAAAAGGCGACTTGGCATCTCCCAGTATAATTCCTCGTGCCCTTGACGCCATTGTCGACTTAGCCAAAACAGGGGTGGAAATCGCCTCAGATGGGGTGGATATGGCTGACAAACTTTCTGGACTTGTGACAGAGGGCAAAATCAAAGAAGCAAGAAAAGGCATGGCCCGCTGTGAGCATGCGCTAGCCAATAAAGACAAACTATGGCCGGAAAGTTAATCGTCTAAAACGTTCCCAGAAGACTTTCTAGAAGGAAGTTTTAAAAATTTAAGTTTACTAACTACTCTGGAGAAAGAGCTTATTTTCTCGACCTTTGTAAGAGTACTAGTACGGCTGGACTTTCGTTTAGCTCGAGAAGAAACAAGCCTCTTTTCGACACTACTCCCCTCACTAACCGAGGGGCTTTTTGCTTTTTCAATTATGCTACTATTCCGATTTGCACTTCCTTTGATCGACACGTTAGCACTCTGTAGCCAGGGCTCAGGAATTTGCTCTAAGCCAGTCACAACGACTACTTTTCCAGAGCTTGGGGTGCTTTCAATCATCAAATTCGCCACAACCTCTGCCTCAGAAACGCCAAGTTCAATGCCTTCAAAATCCACATGTAAAACTTCCAAGTCTGAGGCAAAAGCACATACCAAAGATAGTCTTAGCTTGTCGGCTAAGCTAAGTGAGTCTGGCGAGACAATAGGATCATTTTCTAAACCTGCCTCTACCATTTTTTCTAAATCTTGGCATTCACCTACCCAGTGAGTAACCACTTCACTCACAGTTTGAAATTCCAAACACTCAAACTCTTGATTAATTTGAAAAACCTTTTCTGCTGAGACTGGGTATTTTCCTAAACTGAGAAATACTTTTTCCACATCACGTAGCTCACACAGAGCTTTGCGATAAGAGGCATTACTTGGAATTTTAGATAAAAACGAGATTTTACCCTGAAGACACTCCACTAGATGTTCGTCGCCACGGCCGGAAAAACCTCGTAGACACAAACTCAGCTCTTCAACAACTGTCGCGCTCGTCGTAGACGAGTCACCACTACTTACACTTCCCATTAGCATTTGCACGTAAGTTTAATGTCTGAGCATCAC
>CALIEE010000084.1 GCA_938022485.1 uncultured bacterium
AGCATCATTTTCAGGTTTCAAACTAACGCTACTGGCAGCTAGCCTTTTAATACCATCAGTTGGTTCAGCTTATCAGTCAGACTATTACTCCGATAGTAGCTACGACCATCCTCTCACTCCCAAGGGAGGTATTTACGGACCAGCTGTTAGTCATATCGATTCTAAGCGACAGCATAAGAAGCTTCGCAGAATACGGAGACAAGAGTTAAAAAAGCGAGGGCTAAGAAGAAACCAGATCATCAATCAGCGAAGACATCGTAAATTGAGAAACAGTCATGCCAGACTAACGAGCCCTCTTCGAAGTTCATCGCGCAAGTTGGTTCGAAATAATCGAAGATATGTTTCTCCCAATAGACTTGGAAATACCAATCTAAGATACAACAGATATTCCCCGTATAACCCTGTAGTATGTAGTAGTAGGTTTTAGACTGTTAACACAACGCTCGGCTTAAACCCTCAGCCCTATGATTTCTTAAGCCGAGCAACCCTCTTCACCTCGGAGCCAATGCCCTGGCTCCGGGGTTTTTATTTTTTATCACCTGCCCATTTCAACTAAGTCCTGGTTACAAGTCTTGGAACTGAAGATAGTCAACCTTGGAAATCCCCAGCAAACTGGAAAGCAGGTTGTCAGGAAAACTATCAAGTCTACTGTTCAGTCTAGATGCTGCCTCGTTATAATATTCTCGACGATCAGCTATTGAATCCTCTAAATGCGAAAGTCTTTTCTGAAGTTCAAGAAGCTGATCAGAAGCTTTCAGCTCCGGGTGGTTCTCAGCTAGAGCATCAACTTGCTCAAGACTGATTGTAAGCTCTGAATTTAACTCATCCATGGCCTTAAGTTCACGGCTATCAATAATTTGTCCACCACTAGAGTCTTGTTCCTCAAAGTTTGACCTAATCCTGGCTAAACTCTCGAGTACCTCTTTTTCGTGCTTCATATAGCCCTTACAAATATTCACCAGCCTAGGGACTTCGTCAAAACGCTGTTTAAGCAAGACTCTTACATTTGCAGAGGATTTCTCACAAAGCTGCTCACTTTCCTTGATATGGTTATAGGAAAGTACCAAATAGCCGCCCACAATCAGCAAAAAGATGACTAAACCGGCGAATACAATAGTCAACGCTCTAACTCCTTTCTACGATGGAACCCGGTCAGGTAGTATGCTGCAAAAGCCACGGTGAACAAGACCAGAAATGCAGCAATCAGCAGTCCCGTTCCAGAGAGCCCACTATCTATCAAAGCTCCAGTTAAAATAAGGCCACCAAAAACAAACAGTCCTCCACCAAAAAGAAGCAGAAAAGCCCACCAATCTCTACCCACCGGCGCACCATCTTTATACACTATAAACTCGGACATCGGGCCATTACTAACAACTAACTTGGAAAAGCCTTCCACTTCGTCATTCGAGGAGTATTGCTGTAAGGGCACCGCCTCACCAATTAGTTCAATCTTCTCACCTGACTCTACTATGTATTCTCGAACCCGGAACGTCTTGAAGATCCCAAGCACTCGCGGGGCAAAACCCATAGAGCTAGCAAATTCTTCAACATGGGGCTTGGAACTCCAGGGATAGACTGTCTCAGTTTTATGAGCCTTACCCTTCAAACTGGCCTTATCAGGATCTAACCAAATCTTGCTCCCATTTTTATCGTCCAAATACCAAGAGGGACAATCAAATGTAGAACTAAATGGGATCCAAGAGTTTAAGCGAATTTTTTCAAAAGAAACCACCCACATAGAGCAAGGGGTTTTAGATAGTGGCGAGTAAGTAGTTTCAAAACTTCTTGCAACTCCAGCAATCTTTACTTTTCCGGAACTGAGACTTCTAATTTTTCCATGCGGAACGTCTTGGCTTTTTCTTTTTTCTCGAATGCGAGAGTAACCGCTATAAATTGCGAACAATCCCAAGAGGATCATTTTAGAGGCATGACGAGCATGTCTAGGTTCTATTTCCACTTTGAGGTGCCTGTTTAAGTTCTCTTAACGGTTAACTTCAAGCCAGAATCAACTATAATAATGATGTTGAAACTATTTAAAGAGCCTCTGCTTTTTTCGATACAAAGCTTTCATTAGGCTAGGGGCCTAATAGGGCAAAAAGTTGGAGTTGCTCCGTGATCTCGGGTGTATTTTCTTGTTTATAGGGAGCGAGAGCAGATTTATTCAATAGTTCTAACCCCTTAGAGAACAACATTCTGACTACTAATCTCCTGATATAAACCATAACAATAAAAGGAGGAAATCTGGTAGTGACCAAGTTTGACGATCAAAAACATTCAGGCTCTTGTATTGGTAAGGAAACCAATGCCGTTCTGGATGATTTCGAAACAGATTCTGTCGCGATCGCCAAGCATAAATTAAACGGTCTGGAGCTAAAAGTAAGTCACGGAGCAGTGGTCGCAGCAATTAGCGAAAGTGTTTCTGGTCAGGAAGCTGAAAGAATTCATATTCCAAGCAAATCCCCTCTAAAAGATTTCTCAAAAGCAATTAGAGATCTAGCAGAAAGAAAAAATAATGGTCACAGTTGTGCAGATGATTTGATTTTAGCCTGGGAGTCGAGGATTGCCATTGGAGAGCTATATGCCATGAGCGAACTGCTGCTTGAAGAGTCTAAGTCCAATCCAAACCTGCTACCTTTAACTGAAAAATTTGTCACCACTCTAAAGAGCATCGACAGCCGTGGCACACCTATCCCGTTTAGAGAAGTTTACGACTTTAGAGCAAGAAATAATATGCCAAAACTCGTTGAATTTATAGAAGCTGTTGAAATAGCGCATCAGGAAGGAATTGAAGTGCATCTTGCAGCAGGAAATTACCGAGACGAAATGGATCGAGATTCCAACAGAATGGCCCTGGCTAATGTCATTCTGGTGGGTGCGGTGAAAGGAGATGGTAAAAGAGTAGAGGACTATTCAAGAGATGGGTACGGGATAGAGGCCAATACCTTTCATACTGGCTCTCACTATACTGCGGTGAAGAAAAGCGGAGTCGATCTCGATCAGGACGGAAAACCTGATATCAGTGTTGAAGAAATTATTGAAGAAAATTCTGGAAATAAGAGGATTATATCCCCTTCTATTAGAGGACACAAAAAAGCCACTAGCTTACCGAAAAATCTTACAGGAGTGTATATCGCTGGCACCTCTTTTGCCGTGCCTAAAAATGCAGGGAAAGAGGGGTTAACCCTCCCGCCCCGAACAACAATAATCACCAAGAGCCAAACAGATTCTAGCAGTCCCGCCCTTTCAGGTGCATCAACTAGCAAATCAGGGGAGAAAAAAAAGGACTAGCAGTTGGCCTACTTCAGACGGTCTCCAAGATTTGAAAACTCACTTCTCCAGCTTTGGACCTGGCCAACGTCCAGTTCAGCGAAAATAATTCCCTCTGAACCTGAACCTCGCGCCACGACCTCTCCTCGGGGAGACACAATCATCGACCCTCCCAAATAATCAAGTTTGCCACCCCGACCAACCCTGTTCACTCCAGCAACCCAGGCTTGGGAATCAATGGCTCTCGCCTGTAGCAAAGTCTCCCAATGTGTCTGTCTCTCAGAAGGCCAGTTGGCAGGCACAATGTATAAATCAATATCTTCAGCACTTTCGCTAAAACAATAATCAAAACGCAGATCGTAACAAACCAAAGGTCGAATACGGACCCCTCCAACCTTAGCTTCAACTAGTCTAGTTCCTGCCTTATACCTCTTGTCTTCACCGGCAAAAGAAAACAAGTGAATCTTGGAATACTCCAGCACCTTGCCTTCTGGGCCCCACATTTGAAAAAGGTTTTCCGGCTTTTCTTCGCCTTTCTTCAAACTAGCAAAAGAACCACAAACATAGAGACCATGTTCTCTGGCTATATCCCTAAGAGCTGCTTCACTTTTCTTACCGGCTTCGACAGCTTCTTCCCCTTCGAGAAAGAAAAACCCTGAGCTAAACACCTCGGGTAACACCAAAAGGTCTGCTCTTTGCTCCGCAGCAGCCTGTGCGAAATTCTTACTTTTAGCGATATTTGCTTCGACGTCTCGGCTAACTAGATCAAGCTGAGCGAGAGCAAGCTTCATCCTTCTAGACCTGAAGAGCCCGAACTTTGCATATTAGAAATTACCTTCTTAAGCATATCTCTACCCGCAGTTGAAACATGAAAAGAATCAAAAGCCCGCTCAGGGTGAGGCATCATGCCTAAGACATTGCCATGACGGCTTAAAATTCCTGCTATTCCTTTAGCTGAGTTATTGTAAGTATTATCAGGGTCAAAATCTCCGTACTGATTCACATAGCGAAGAAAAATCTTACCATTTTCTTCCAGATCTTTGAGAGAACGTTTATCAGCCCAGTAACGCCCAAAATAACAGCCAATAGGGATCTGGACTGGTTCTTTCTGCTCGCAACCAACAGTAAATTCACTGTCAGACTTCTCTACTCGCAAAAAAACTTCTGAGCTATCGAAGGAAAGACTTGAGTTAGAGAGTAAGGCTCCTGGCAACAACTCCAATTCACAAAGAAGTTGGAAACCATTACCGATGCCAATAACTTTTCCACCTTTTGAAGCAAATCGTTTTACTAGACCACTAGCCGGGGACAATCTGGCAAGAGCCCCAGGACGGAGATAATCTCCAAAAGAAAATCCACCGGGGACCACTACTAAGTCAGGATCTCTAAGAGACTCCTCACTGTGCCAAACAGAATAAGTCTCACAGGGTTCGATTTCAGAGAATACTCGCTTGGTTTCCTTAAAGCTTGTACTACCTGGATACTCTACTATGGCAACTTTCATCGAACAGAAGCCCTATTAAACAGTATCAATACTGACTATCTCAAGCTCTTCAGTACTAGGACTGACCAGAATCTTCTTGGCCATCTCAAGCACCCGTTCATTAACGGTATCAAGGTCAGCAGTATTGAAATCCAACTCAATAAGCTTTCCCATTCTCGCCTGGGCTACTTCAGTAAAACCAGCATCAG
>CALIEE010000085.1 GCA_938022485.1 uncultured bacterium
CAATATCAAAACCATCAAGGCCCATGAAGTTTAGAGTTTCAGCATTTATACCTTGTCCGGCGAATGCGGCATCACCATGTAGAACTATGGCTAAGACCTTTCTTCCTCTACGATCTCCAATCCGTCTTTGACGGGCACGAGTTCTACCCATTACAACCGGGTTAATGGCCTCCAAGTGACTAGGGTTAGAAGCTAGGTGAACGTTAATAGTTTTTCCGGCCTGTGTCGTGTAGGGGCCAGTTGCGCCTTTGTGGTATTTTACATCACCACTCCCTAGAACACTTCGAGGATCTACGTCTTCAAACCCGGCAAAGATATTCATAGGTTTGGTTCCAACAATATGAACCATCGTATTCAGGCGACCTCTATGGCTCATTCCGATCATCACAGTAGTGAAACCATGCTGTCCCGCCTGCTCAAGAATAGAGTCCATTAGTGGAATCATCATTGCTAGGCCATCTAAGGAGAAGCGTTTGTTGCCCACGTAACGAGTGTGAATGAACTTTTCGAAAAGTTCAGCTTTCATAATTCTTTCGAAGATGAACTTGTCTTCGAGATTGGTTTCCAGTTCTTCCATTCGAGCTGCTACCCATTCCGCTCGCTCCGGAAAGGGTATGTGCATGAACTCGGCACCAATTTTACCGCAGTAAATTTCTCTTAGCTTCTCTGCTTCTGGGCCAGAAGTATCGTCAAGGTACTTATGAGGGCTTGGCGCTAACCTACCAAAAATGTCAAGATTGGCTTGTAGATATCCCCAGCGGCGGAAATTGTCAGCTATTGTTTGGGAGTTATTGGACTCGGTCATTATTTCTAAGCTATTGATTATTTGGAAAAAAACCAGTTCATAGTTTGGCTTATTGAATAGCTAGAGAACTACTCTAAACTGCCGAAAATTGAAACCTTTTGATTGGAGTTTACCAAATGATAAAATCAGCCTTTATCCTCACTTTCTTCGTGGCCCTGTTGTTACCAACACAGGCTTTCGCTCATTGCCAGGTGCCTTGTGGAATATTTGATGATGCGGCGAGGGTTTCGGAGCTTGAGGAAAATATCACTACTATTGAAAAGGCAATTAAAATAATTAATGAGTTATCTAGTAAGTCTGATGCTCAATCAGTAAACCAGCGAACTAGATGGGTGGTGGTCAAAGAACAGCACGCCGAGAAAATTATTGAGATAGTTTCAGACTACTTTCTGGCTCAGAGAGTCAAGCAACCGGCAGATGCTAAATCTGATCAGAGTAAGTATTTATCCAGTCTGGCCAGTCACCATGAAGTTATGGTTGCTGCTATGAAAGCCAAGCAGAGAGCGGAGCAAAGTTCAGTAGATAGACTGAAGAAAGCTGTTTCTGGAATTGCCTCGCTTTACAAATAGTTTAACGGCTTGCTTTGCAATAAATTTAAAGACTCTCGATCCAGGTTTTAATAAGCTGAATCGAGAGTCTATTTCAAGATATGATCTTACTGGCGAATCACTTCCCCTACAAAAGTTGAGCTGCAGGTTAAAGAAGCCCCTGGGTCAATCGTAGGTGGTGCTGGCCGGGTAACTGCCGTCAGTGTATCACCACCGATACTTAAAAATTCGACAGCTTCCGGACAACCGTCATCTGAGGTTTGAAACTCTATTTCAAAAATAGTTCCTCGAGTTCCATTGTAAAGACAGTTCTGAAATCTTAGGGTTCCAGATTGACCAAAGTCATCAGCCCCAACTATCATAAAATCAGCTTGGATTATCTCACTTTCAACCCTACTGAAAGAGCTGGAGCCATCACTGCAAACCTCACTTTGTTGAGTCAGAACCCCACTCCAGTCTCCAGTAATTGGGGAAAAATTGGTTAGAAGTTCTTCATCGTTCTCTTCGGTGAAAACTTCATTACTTTCTACCATAGAGACTACTTCATTTTGTTCTTCGTTACTGCTACTTCCGCCGCCACAGCCAAAAATACCAAGTGAGATAAGTAATGCTATAGGCCAGTATTTACTATTAATATAACTACTTTTCATGTTTTTCATCCTTATAGTTTCGCTAAAGCCTGATCTACATCACTGACTATGTCGTCGATGTGTTCTAGACCTACTGAAAGCCTAACCAACTCAGGCTTAACTCCACCAGCTTCTAGCTGCTCTTTGGTCATTTGGGAATGGCTAGTCGAGGCAGGATGAAGAGCTAGACTTTTGGCATCTCCAACGTTGGCTAAATGAGAGAATATTTTTAGGTTCTCTATAAATTTTTCACCGGCTTCTCTGCCGCCTTTTACTCCAAAAACAACAACTGAGCCATATCCGCCTTTGAGGTACCGGTTGGCCAGCTCATTAGCTTTGCTCGACTCAAGTCCTGCGTAATTAACCCATTCTACATCTTTATGACCTTCTAGGTGTTTGGCTAGGGCTAGGGCATTACTACAATGTCGCTCCATCCTAAGTGGAAGAGTTTCAAGACCTTGTAAGAACATCCACGCATTGTCTGGTGATATACAAGCTCCAAGGTTTCTGAGAGGCACTAGTCTCATTCTTAGAATATAGGCAAGGGGAGTTAGGTCTCCTAAGTCATGAGCGTAACGCAGTCCATGGTAGCTTTCATCCGGTTCACTCAAAAGAGGGTGTTTTCCGGTACTCCAATCAAACTTACCCGAGTCCACTACAACTCCACCAATACCCGTTCCATGACCACCCATCCATTTGGTCAAAGAGTGAATTACAATATCAGCTCCATGCTCGATTGGTTTAACTAGGCAGGGAGTAGTAAAGGTAGAGTCAACAATCAGGGGCAAACCGTGTTTATGAGCAATATCAGCTACCGCCTTTAAATCTGTAACCCAACCACTTGGGTTACTTAGCGTCTCGGCATAAATAGCTTTCGTTTTATCAGTTATAGCGGCTTCGAAATTTTCAGGTCTAGTTGGATCTACAAATTTAACATTGATTCCTAATTGAGGAAGAATTGAACTGAACTGCGTGAAGCTTCCACCATAAAGGTTGTTTGCAGAAACTATTTCGTCACCAGCTTGAGCAAGGTTTACTATGGAGTAAAATATTGCACTAGTTCCCGAAGATAGTGCCAGGGCGCCTACCCCGCCTTCGAGAGCCGCTACTCTTTCTTCGAGTATGGCTGTAGTAGGGTTCATCAGCCTAGTGTAGATATTCCCCAACTCTTTCAATGAGAAAAGGTTAGCAGCATGTTCCGTGTCTTTGAAAAGATAGGAGCTAGTACGATGAACGGCAACACCACGTGACATTGTAGCTTGGTCAACATTCTGACCGGCATGAAGACAAAGAGTTTCTAGTTTCATAGGTTTAATTTCTCAAAAAGATGGTTGTTCAAAGCGCAATGGTAATTCCCAGAGATTGATAGCAAAAATCACTGATAGAGCAAAAAACTCTGTTTCTAAATTATCTTAGATAGTTGAGCTTTAAGTTTATTAAATCAACCATCTTAGTCGGCCTTTTTTAAGTAACAAATTGGTAACAAGGAGGAGCAGGGTTTTGGCAATGGACGGCAGAGAAGTTGCATCTTAAATCTAGGTTTAGAAATCAGGTTTAAAAGGAAAAGGATTTCATCATGTCGTGTTTCAGAGAAGTTCAAGGACGGAGATTGTCAGTTAGTTCGCTAATCCTAACTTTAATTTTTTGTCTATTCGCAACGTTCAGCTCCAGTGATGTTTTCGCTCAAGTTGAGAATATCGCTATTGGGAAAAAAGCGACTCAATCAAGTACTTTACAGGGACAAGGTGATGCATCTTTGGTCGTTGATGGGCTTGCTAATTCAACTACTCGCCACAACCACACTGATTTAGAATTTCAACCTTGGTGGGAAGTGGACCTAGAGGAGGTGACAGAAATTGAATCAATCCGGATTCACAATAGGGTGACTTCGGACAGTAATCTCTCAAACCGTCTATCCAAATTCTACGTTTTTATATCCGAGAAGCCGATTCCAGATCTTAGTGTGAAAAAGACCA
>CALIEE010000086.1 GCA_938022485.1 uncultured bacterium
TTGTTATCGGCAGCTGCCCAAACCCTGTTTCCAGAAATTGAAGAAAGCGATGGAACTTTTCTTTTTCGAGGACATATAGTTGAGAAGATAGATCGTGAAAATAGTTTTAGTTAACCCACAAATTCCTCAGAATACAGGAAACATCGCTCGTCTTTCCGCTGCTACGGGCTGCCAGCTACACTTAATCAAACCCTTGGGCTTTGAGTTAACCGACAAGTATCTTAAGCGAGCGGGCTTAGACTACTGGAAGTATGTAAACTGGAGTGTCCATGAGAACTGGGAAGAATATATTTCTTCTGCTGCCGGTTCTGAAGGATCTCTATGGTTTTTTAGCACGAAGGCGGAGCGGTCTTATCTTTCTATTGACTATGCTGCTGAAGATAGCCTTGTTTTTGGATGTGAAACGGCCGGACTAGCTGAAAGTTTTCACGAAAACTACAGCGAACAGCGACTGGGTATAAAGATAGACGAGCCTGGTGTGCGAAGTTTGAACCTGGCTAACTCTGTGGCTGTAGCAGTTTACGAAGCTCGCAGACAGCTTCAAATTAATTAATCGAAACTGCATTTTGACTTTGTCCTATTGACCCGGTTAAGGAAGAGAAACTAAGGTTTAAACTCTTCAAACTAATCAAGCCAAGTATTACACCTAGGCCAGCTTGTAAGGCGTGACTCAGAACGGAATAAGCAATACTGAATTCTTTTGGGTAACCCGAAAGCGTAGTCAAAGCTAGAACGCAACCAAATTGAAAAGTTCCCACAAAGCCAGGTCCGCTAGGAGCTGCAATCGCAAGTCCCACCATCACAGTGAGTAAAGCAGCTAAGAAAGCTGAACCTCCTTCCCCAAAACACCAGAGAACACTCCAGTACATTCCAATAAATGCTATCCACAATCCAATGGTGTGAAATATCACTTTAAAAACTTCAGTAAATGAACGGATCGAACGAAGCCCAGTGGTAAACTCCTCAGCTATGCCTACTATATTTTCTCTGAGCTTACTGTCTTCTGAAAAAAAAAGGGCTAAAACTCTATCAAGGGTCCTAAGCATCCACTCGCCACTGAGGTAAGCTACAACTACGACAATAGCAATGGCACTAGCGAGCCCTCCTAGAATATAGCTCCCAGCAGCTACTACCGGCGGAATATTTTCAATTTGTGGCAGGCAAATACCGAGAACAATCAAAAGGGCTAGTACATCAAAGACTCGCTCCACTACGATGCTTGCAAACGCAGATGAAAAACTAACTTGCTCATTTTTACTCAAGGCCCAAGGCCTAATGAACTCCCCTGCCCTGAGTGGCAAGATCCAACTCGCGAATAATCCGAGAGAAGTTGCGTGATAGAGATTACCTAGCCCTGCACTACCCTTCTGGGATGGTAGTAAAAGTCGCCACCTTAATGCCCTTAACCAGTAACTGGCGAAGCAAAATAGAAGAACTATTGGAATGAATTGATAACGGATACTTTCAAAATAACTGGATAGACTGGTCCAATCTAAATCTCTGAACAGAAACCAAACTATAACGACACTGACCAAAATGCCCAGAACTAGCCCAGCTAAGTTATTGCGGTTTGCTTCTTTCAACGATTAAACCCGTACATGTTTTATAGTAAGCAATGAAATGCCTTCTATTTCCTGTTTTGGCTAACTAATTTGAGAATTACCGCCTTTTTACTCCGGTTATTTATGGTTAAGGCTTAGTAATTTCCATCACTTAGCTTAAATTGTTATTTACTGCTAAGGTTTAAGCAGTAAGAACCGATAGGTTTTGCTAGAATATATATTAATATCGTAGGAAAAGGTAAGTGTCTGGTTTTTTTGGGAAAATTGTAGGGAATGCGTTAAGGCTATTAGTCATTGTGGCGATAGCTGGAAACTACTCCGGTTTTGAAGCGGAAATGCGAAGGCTCTCTCCTAGCGTTCAAGAAAAACTAGCTGATAACTCTCAAGCTTTGACGACTCTTTTATCGGAACAACTCCAATCAGTATCGAGCTTAGTAAAAAGCGAAGATGGCTTCGCCAACTTACTAAACGAAAAAACTAAGGATTCTGAAATTGGGGAGCTTTTAAGTTGGGTAGATACCGATCAGTTACACCGTATTCTTGAAAAGCTTTAACGCAGCCCACCGGATTTTCTGACCCTATCAATAATCGACTCAGTATGTCTCAAGACATCACCCTCACTAAGGGGAGCGGAGTTCGAGATTTTACGATTGATTTCTTTCAGTTCTTTTTTCATTCTCGCTTTTTGAGAGATACTCATCGAACCAAAATGAGTGTTCGAATCTGCCTTAAGTTTTTTCTCTATTTCAGCCTTACGCTTGATAAGTTGAGCTGTCTCATCTGAGTTCTCGCCTTCAGCCGAACCATTTTTACTAGTCCAGCTATCTCCAGATTTAGATTTCTTTTTCTCCAGGGCTTTTTTGAATTTTTCCGAAGTAGAGATTTTCTTTTCAGGAATGGATTTTTCCTCCTCAGCAAATAACTTTTTCTCTACTTTCTTTTCTACCTTTTTATCTGTGAAAGGCATGTTAGCAGAAGCTTTAACCTTAGCGTCATTTTTATCTAGCTCAATGGACTTTTTAATGATGGGTTTTTTTGCAACAGGTTCTTTAAGTTTAGGCTTCCTGGGCTTGGAGCTTCTGGGCAGTGCAAAGCCACCAACAGTTGAGGGTTTATCTTTTATCTCACCTTTTCTTATTCGACTTTGAACATCTAGAATGTCATCAGCATGCACCACTGGAATCAGCAGCGTAAAAATAAGAATATATTTCGTAAAGTTAAACATGGCTCAATAATTATATTATGAGCTTATTAGACGAAAATGCCACTTAAAAATTTCAGGATAAGTCAGAGGACTAATAAGCTAGGAATAGCTAAATAATTGTAAATTCCCACTTCCAACATATCGTGTGGAGGTGGTGGAGCTGAACGGATTTGAACCGATGACCTCCGCCTTGCAAGGGCGGCGCTCTCCCAACTGAGCTACAGCCCCATAAATAAATATTTACGGGAAAAACCTGCCCCACGGCAGTCTATGGTGGGCCTGGGTAGACTTGAACTACCGACCTCACGCTTATCAGGCGTGCACTCTAACCAGCTGAGCTACAGGCCCATGGGACTAAAACCTTGCGACAATCCGCCAAAGTGAGGTCGGTGTTGCCACAAATCAAAATGCTCCACCTCTGTGAACCATTTAGATTTATGACCTCTTACGCACTCCTGTTGTGGCTTCGCCACCGGGAGCACGTCCTCACGCTTATCAGGCGTGCACTCTAACCAGCTGCCAGCCGGTTTATTCGACAGGCCCATCGGGTAATAACCTTGCCCTCACAGAGAACACGAAGGGCAAGGGTATACACTGTTCGCCCAATCAAAAAAAGACCAATAATCACCCCCTTGCTTCCTTAGAGCTAAATACTGAATTTTGTTCACTAAATTTCACACCTTAATTTATTGAGTTTATTAATAAAAAAGCTAAATAGATGAAAATATTAAAGAAAGGATGATTAGGAGACGATATTAATGTATGATTGTTAATAAAGAGTAACTGAGGGTTTTTATAGATTCTAGGCCCAAATAGGGACTTTTTTGTAGTTAGGTTTTAGGGCCATACTGGAATGGGTGCGGATTTGGTGAGGAGCGGTCCTAGATAGATCTTTGGGAGAGGTCATCTTGAACAACACACTTTTACTAAATGCCAGCTATGAACCTATCAAGGTCATCTCCTGGAAAAAGGCGATCAGCCTTTTCTTTCTTGAAAAAGTTGAAGTTATTGAACATTACGACGCTGATGTTCGCTCTGTTTCTCTAAGCATCAAAATGCCAGCGGTAGTAAGATTACTACGCTACGTTAAGATCAGTAGGCGAAAACCACCCCTCTCCAAAATTAATCTTTTAGCTAGGGATAACTACTGCTGCCAGTATTGTCATAAACAACTAGACTATAAGAGTTCTACATTTGACCACGTGGTGCCTCGTTCTCAACAAGGTCAGACAACTTGGGATAATGTAGTCATCGCTTGTGGCACCTGTAATAGAAAAAAAGGTGGAAGAACTCCTGAGCAAGCTAATATGAAGTTGAAAATTCAACCTCAAGTACCAGATTGGCTACCGGTGGTTAATGTCCATGTTCACCGGACTCTGCCCAACTGTTGGTTGTTGTTTCTTGGGGACAGTGATTAACTTTTACTGCCCTACACTTTCTTTCCAGTCTCTATTTGTTATTCTAAGCTCGACTAACAGGAGAGAGTTTGGAATTTTTAAAAGACAATAGAATCAAGCTAATTAAGGCAGCCTTAGGACCTGAACATCAGCTTTTCGTGGTTGGCGGTGCAGTCAGAGACTATTTGCTGGAACAAGAAAGTTCTGTAGCCAGCTCAGCCTCTAAGAAAGCTAGTGACATCGACTTGGCTTGTTCTCTTCCTGCGACGGAGACCTTATCGCTACTTCACTCCTCAGGCATCAGGACCGTAGATATCGCCCTTCAACATTCTACAGTTCTTGCAGTGCCACTGGCTAATCAGCCAGGAATAGAAATTACCTCTCTGAGAGCAAAAACTGAAGACGGTCGTATTGTAGAAGGTAGCTCTCTTGAAGAAGATCTTTCTTTGAGAGATTTTACCTTAAATTCCACAGCTGTTTGCGTCTGGAGCGGTGAGCTAAAAGATCCACACAACTACAAAGCTGATCTTAAAAATAGAATTCTCAAAGCCAGTGGTGAGGCCTCCCAGAGGATAAAGGAAGATCCTCTACGAATGATTCGAGCGGCCAGGTTTAGTGCTACCCACGGTTTCACTGTTTCACCTTGCCTATTTCAGGCTATGCGTGAGCAAGCCTCATTGATTAAGAAGGTTAGTGTTGAGCGAATTAGAGATGAGCTATCAAAGATTTTGGTAGCTGAGGACCCCTCCCCTGCATTTAAACTTTTACTAGGTTCTGGGTTACTAAGTTTGATTTTGCCAGAATTTGCTAGGCTTCACGGAGTCGAACAAAACTGCTACCACAAAGATGATGTATTTGTTCATACGCTAGAGGTAATCCAGCGATCGGAGCCTGAATTGTCTTTACGGCTCTCAGCCCTCTTACATGATATTTCTAAACCGGAAACTCTCTCTATTGACTCCCCTGAAGTAATAAAAAATAAAGACAAGAGCACAATAAGACATTTCTACTGCCACGAAAGTGTAGGTGCAAAAAGGGCGAAGGAAATTCTAACAAGGTTGAAGTTTGATAAAGAAACCGTCTCCTCCGTCTCAAATATAGTGAGGCATCACATGAGGCCGTTGGAGTGTGGAAAAGCTGGCTTAAGACGAATTCTAAGAGACTTAAATGGTGACTATCAAGTTTGGAGAAAGTTGAAGGAAGCCGATGCTTCTTCTTGCGCAACAGACCCAGAGATTGTGGCTGCTCAGCTTACTGAATTCGACCAAAGGGTTGTAGAGCTATTAGCTGAACCTGAGGTTCATAAGTTTTCAAATTTGGCAGTAAATGGCAGAGATCTACTGTCTATGGGGTTTGTAGCCGGACGAGAGCTTGGTGAGACCTTATCTAAGCTTCATGAAGTGGTTATTGAAAATCCCGAACTAAACAATAAGAATTCCCTACTGGCCAAAGCCAAGGACATCCTTAATTTGTTAGAGAATAAGAATTGCTAAACTAGGAATTAGCCACTTTTTTGAGGTCTTCCATTTGAGCTTCCAGCTCAATTTCGACATCTTCACCGCGGATAGCAGCGTCGAGTGCGGCAACCAGCTTTTCAATAGCTTTCTTATCTTCTTCTGTAATAGAATCCATCGATTCCTTCTCCACTAAATGCTCAATTGTCTGAGCGACCTGTTCTTTCATACTCATGGAGTTATTATGGCCCTCATGGCCAAAGTGTGAGCTGAAACTTATAAATATAGGTATTTTCAGCAAGTTAGCAAAGGCTTTTAACAGATGTAAAAGAGGGAAGAGATTTAGCTAGGTTAAAAGAACTAGTTAAAACAATCGGCTTCCCTGAACGAAGCTCAAAGGCTCAACAAGGCTACGAAAGTAATTATCATCCAAAGCAAAATGCCCAGCGAAGTAAGTAAGAGATTTCTAAGAAACTCTTCTTCATCCTGTGGTTTGGTCGCTTCAGTAAAGTACATTATCTCCCAACCAACACAGATTAACAAAGAAAGAGGTATTACTATCTGATAAAAAGCTAAGCTCCCTCCACCTGCTAAAACAACTAGCGTATGAAATGTTCCCCCAAAATTAATTACAAAAATCCAAGCCCAAATACGAAAATCTGAATGCTTTGAGTTCCCAGAGAGCTGAGCAGAATTTACATAGACAATTCTTAACAATGGGATCGAAGCACTAGCGTAACATATAAAAACAAATACGAAACTGAATTGGAGGGTCTCCATAATATTATCCCGATTTTAGTGATTAGAAAACTTCACGAAATTCTCTAATCACCAAAATCATTCAAA
>CALIEE010000087.1 GCA_938022485.1 uncultured bacterium
CAAGAGTAGCAGGTCAAAAGCAGAGTTCAACGTAGCACTTGCTCAGCTGACCCTTTCAAAGAAGGTGAAGAAAGAAGAGTTTTCGGCACTCTCTGAGGAAGCAAAGAAATATCTCGAGTTAGCGGTCGATGAAAATCCTTCATTCTTTCCGGCTTATTCCTTGAGGGCTCAACTAGACGCTATTGGCGGAGATGTTGAAGCTTCAATTGCTGACTACAGAAAGCTTGTGGAGCTCAAACCTAAGCAAACCAACTTTCGCTTACTTCTAGCTATGACTCTTGAACGGCAAAAGAGACTGGATGAAGCCAAGACTGAATATAGAAATCTCTTAGAGATTGACTCTAGATTCGGGCCGGCGGCAAATAATCTGGCCTGGATTCTCTCGGAAGAGGGTGGCTCACAGCTAGACGAAGCTTTAAAACTAGCTTTAGTGGCCAAGGAGGCCCTTCCTAAAGAAAGTGCAGTATCGGACACTCTTGGCTGGATCTATTTCAAAAAAGGCTCGAACCGAGCAGCTTTATCTTTTATAAAGGAAGCGATAGAAATTGAGAAAAACCAAAATGATAATTCTCGAGTGAACCCCGAAATTTATTATCATCTCGGTGAAGTGGAATCTGCGATGGAAAACACCACAGCAGCGAAAGAAGCTTTTGAGATGTCTCTTAAAATGGGTGGGGAACGCTACCCAAGGAAAAGTGAAATCGAAAACAAAATAAAAGGACTTTCCTAGATGAATACCAGACGTAGACCAATAAGCCAGATTCTAGTTCTATTAATTACTCTTTTGCTGACTGCAACAAGCTTCCAAGCTTGTACCAAAAGTAAGGGTAGCCCACTCGCAGATTTAAACCCTGCAGTGGAAGACTCTGAGCAATATACTGTCAACAGAGGGGACACTCTCAATGTTCAGGTCTGGGGGGAACCTAGAGTTTCTGGTCAAGTGCTGGTCAGAAACGATGGCCGCTTCACCATGCCACTAATAAATGAAGTGAAGGCCTCTGGAAAAACTCTTCAGGGTCTATCGGAAGAAGTTGCCAGTCTTTTGTCGGAGTTCATCACCACGGCTTCGGTTTCTATCTCCGTTTCTAATAGAGCACCAACCGCCTATTACCTTTCTGGAAGTTTCCAAAGAGCAGGCGAATATAGAAGCGATAAAAATATTAAGCTTCTACAGGCTATAGCCACCGGTGGAGGTTTTGCTCCTTTTGCTGATGAGTCCAGCATTACTCTAATTAGGCCTAACGCTGCTGGCTCAGGTGATAAAAGGTATCATCTTAACTACAATAAAGTAGTTGGCGGAAAACAACCTAACCCAGTTCTTAGGGACGGGGATACGATTACGGTAAAATAAATATGAAAATTGCCTGTTTGGGCCCCGCTGGAACTCATAGCGAGGCTGCCCTAGCCAGTTCAGGCATAAAAGATTCAGAACCATTGCTGTGCGCTAGCATAGCAATGGTTTTTGATTTTGTGGCTTCTGGTAAAGCTCAAGCTGGCTTCGTTCCAATAGAGAATCTTTTGGAAGGTCCAGTGGTGGAAACTCTAGACCAGCTTCTTGAACATAAAGAAAATTTAAAAATTTCAGAGAGCTTCAACTACAAGGTTGAACATTCACTTGGAGTAATCTCTAGCTTTAAAGGCGACCAGAAAGATATTAAGGCAGTTTATTCCCATCCTCAGGTCTTAGGGCAGTGCGCCGGTTACCTGAGGGAGAATCTTCCAAACAGTAAAAAATGCGCCATGGACAGTAGCAGCGCTGCGGCCGGATTTCTGAAAGAAAATCAGATGCTTGAAGCTGCAGTTCTGGGTCTTAGGGCAACTTTGGAAAAAGAAGGTTTCAAAATACTAGCTGAAAATATCTCTGATAGTAAGGATAACAATACTCGCTTTGTTCTTATTAAAAAGGGAAAAGAGACAGCTTTAGAGCAAGATGAGGAACTAAAACCGGAAAATTACGTTACCTCTATCCTGGTAGAGCCTGAAAAAGACCGAACAGGTTTACTCTTTGAACTACTGTCAATAATTAGTGAAAAGCACAGAGTTAACATTCGCTCCATTCACTCTCGCCCAGATAGCAAGGGCGGATTTATATTCTTTTTGGATTTACAAGGTCATCCCAGTTCGAGTTCAATTAAGAACTGTATAAAAGACCTAAGAGAGATTTCTCCGGTCGACTCTGGAATGGGAACAAAAATCTCGGTTGCAGGTAGTTGGCAAAATACTCCACTAGCCAGCGTTGAGCCTCTTACTGTGGGTATTATCGGCGCTAAGGGAAAGATGGGCGGATGGTTCTCAAAGTTCTTTAGCTCCTCCGGCTTTAGCGTGATCGAGTCTGATAAAGGCTCAAAAGTTTCCTCTGAGGACTTAGTTAAATCTTCTGATGTCATTCTACTGAGCGTTCCCATGGCTTCTCTTCAAACGGTCGTAGATGAGATCAGGCCACACCTGAAGCCTGGCCAGCTAGTGGTAGAAAACTGTTCTGTTAAGGACAGCTCTCTAGACTCAATTCTTGAAGACTTGCCAAAAGGTGTTGAGTGTTTGGCAATTCACACTATGTTTGGTGAAAAAGTGGGCTCGCTTACCGGCGAAAATATAGTAGTTACCTCAACCACAAGCTCTGGACCTTTGTCTGACAAACTAGAAAACCTTTTTGAAAAAAGAGGGGCGAAAGTTAGCCGAGTTTCCCCAGACCAACACTCAGAGGCCACTGCCCTAGTTCAAAGCCTAGTCCATTCAATACTACTTTCTTTTGGAGAGACCTGCGCTAAAACGGGGCATAGTATTGAAGAATTAAAAAAAATGAGCACTCCAAATTCGAGAGCGATCATTTCTGCAATGGAGCGAGTGGCTTCGCAAGATAAGGAGCTGTTACTGACCCTTCAAAATCAAAATCCAAAAGCCCATGAAGCTCGCAGAGTCTTTCTTCAGAGTTATTTTGATTTAGTTTTCAGTCTTTTCAGGGGTGAAACCGAAGCACTTGAGCAGACATTAGAAGCTACTAAAAAAATTATCAAAGAATAGCTTTTCTCTATTTTTGCTTTATTCGTGGTAGCTTGCTATCCTTGTTTACCCTCCACAGGGAATGTAAAATTAAAAGCTCCGTCGATCCCTACACAAAACGAAAAGAGTAGTTCAAAGCTTTGTCATTAATCATGAAGTATTGACTCAAAAGTTAACTTTTGAGGGGTTTTGGGATTCACCGCGAGACTCTTCCAAATTGGATCTGGAGTTACGAGGATGATACTTACAAAGCCACCCTCGATCCCTCCGAAAGTAAAACACCCAAACCTTTTTAATTTCTCAATGAACCAGCTAAAACGAAACGGAAGCAACCAACCACTAAAAGAGCGAACAAAATCAACATAGCAATGTTTATCCGTTTTTGTATCCGTTTAATGTCAGGAGAATCTTCCTTAACTATTCGATTCCCTTCTAAGGTCTTCTCATTGTCATCTACAACTTCGTCTTCGACAATGGTCGTACCAACGAGATGATTCATTTCAGGCGATCCCATACCAAGTTCAAATTGACTAAGAACAGGACTGCTCACCAAAACCAAACAAAAAACTAAGAACCTCATTCTAAATTTCCTTTGCAACGGAGTTAACTCCAGATCCAATTCTTTTAAGTAGGGAAATTGTGAATAAGCTGTTAACACTAGTCAATATCCTAGGAAATCTCGTATTGCAAACCGCCTAGTCTCCATCTCGTTCTTAAAGCCCTAAGGGCGGAAGATAACAAAGGTTAGATCCTCTGCCTTTCCTTGTTCTTGGGAAGTAAGCATTCATCCAGCTATTTTTCTCAACCATAAATTTCATCCAATTCTGAGGAGTTAGCTCTTTGACTCTGGATCGAGGGTGATAATGGACTCTTCTTAGAACATCCTGAAGATAAAGAAACGGGTTAACTTTGTGCATTTTGCAAGTGTTAATCAAGGAGTAGAAAATAGCAGCTCTTCTTGCTCCATCATGTGAGCCAGCGAAGAGGTAGTTTTTCCTTCCAATAGCCACAGGTCTAATTTGCCTTTCAATTGGGTTGTTATCAATATCGATGTATCCTTCACTAGTATAAACTACCAGCTCCTCCCACTGAGCCAGAACATAATTAATGGCTTTGCTCAGCGCATGCTAAGGCAGAGTTCTTTGTCTTAATTCCTCAAAATAAGCTTTGATCCATTTAAATAAAAGATTAGTGACATTTTTACCGGCAGGTTTTGCGGCTTTTGTCATTAATCATCAAGACCCAATAACTCGCCTGAAGAATAATTTAAAAAAATCTCGAAGCCTTGAAAATTGTTTATTATTTCAGTAGCTTGAAAATGATCATTTTTATTTATAACCAAACTATAATTTTAGTTATAACCCGATTAGTTTTGTCATTGACTGGCAATTAAACGCTCTTTTTCAGCTAAGTATCAGTAGATTTTGAATATGAGTTCTTTAGTAAGGACTTTTGAATATCAGATCAACAAAAGAGGTTTAACCATGGTAACACAAACGTTAAAAACTAAATCCGAAATGACGTCAGAAATAGTGATAACTGACACTGAGGCCAATATGGTTTTTGATGCATATGCCAGTTGTCCAGTGTCGGAACTGAACTGGGATACTTGGATAGAAGTAGTTGACCACGAATCCAGCAACGAGGATGACTGCACTTATCATACCACCCTTAAAGATTTCTGGAAAAAGACCACGGGACTAAAAAACCCTGAGCTAGAGAGCGCTTCGGACAGCTCGGTTGGTGCAGTCCATGGAAAAGTAGAGAAATGGACTATTACACTCCAGAACCAAGAGGAAACCGGCTTAGTAACAATACATTAGCGGGCCCGCATTTACGTTTTTGTATATCAAACACTTAGTCTCACTTGAGGTTTGTTTTTCTTAAGGTTTCTTTGTTGTTTGATATTCAAAGTTTCTAGCAAGAAAATCAAAATCTACCCCAGCCCTAAAACCCTAACTGGGTCCAACAACGACCACGCCACCAGAACGATCTGTTCAGAAAAGAGCTACCAAGACCGATAATTTGAGATAGTTTTCTAAGAAGGATTCTAGACGGCAGACTCGATAGCCTTAACCAAATCCTGTTTAGAAACAACTCCGACCAACTGTTCCTTAACCTCACCGCCATTAAATACGACGAAGTTAGGTATGCCGCGGACTTTATACTGCGCAGCATATTTTTTGTTAGAGTCGACGTTGACCTTTACAATTTTAACTTTGTCTTTGAAATCTTCTGCGATCTCATCGATCAACGGAGCCATTGACTTACATGGTTCACACCACGGAGCCCAGAAATCAACCAGAACAGGAATATCAGATTTCAAAACTTCGTCTTCAAATCCGGCGTCTTCTACTTCAGAAACAAGCTCGCCCATTTCTCCTCCTAATTGTTATCTAAACTATTCTTCAAATGCATTTTTGCCATGCACTTATACAATTAACTACGGGGCAGTCTATAACCACAATAGTCAGGCTGGTAAAGGTTTGTCTCCAAAAAACGACCAAAAAAGAGGGGTTTGAACTGCTAACTCTAAAAAATCAGCCCAATTCCAACATGAAATCGACCAAAATCTTCGCCTTCCTTTCGGTCCAGGGCTAGGCCGTAGTCTAAGCTAATTGGCCCAATCGGAGTCTTGTAGCGAAAAGAGATGCCTGGAGAATAACGTAAATCTCCTATATCAGTGCTTTCCCCACTAAAGCTTCCTCCATTATCGAGAAAGGCTTGTCCCGCATCCAAAAAGAGTGCTCCTGAAATATTTTCAGTAAGGTCGAACTGAAGTTCCGTATTGAACACTAAACTACTGTCACCTCCCACGGCGTTGTTCTCCAATCCTCTTGGTCCAACCGATGATAAACGAAACCCACGCAAAGAATTTCGACCACCCAGGAATATTCTCTGAGAGATAGGTATCGGCTCTCCACTTTCAAAAGGTATCAAGACCTCTCCTCTACCGCTGACAGCCAAAACTACTGACCGCCAAAGTTCAAAGAAAAAACTCTGCTTAGCTGAGATACGACCAAAAGTGATATCAGAACCTAAAGCCTGGCCTGAAAGTGCAAAGGCTAGTTGAGTACGACCACCCTGACTGGGATTGAATTGCTCATTTCTAAAATCATAATCGAGCTCTAGATTGGCAAAGCTAAAAATCGCACTGCCGGAATCACTATCCGATATTTCAACATCATCAAGAACATCAAATACTTCTTCATAATATGCCTCAACCCCAGTCCTTAGCTTTAAGCGCTCAGAGATTGGCCAAGACACCCCAACACTGCCTCCAGAACGGTCATAGCTAAACTGATCAATGAGCTGAATTTGAAACCTAAAAAAGGCTTCAATTAACAGCTCTAAATCTGAGCCAAGCAAGTTAGGCACTCTATAAAGTGCTCTAGCGTTTCCTGCGTCAACAACCCTAGGCCCCTCATTTATATAGGCATCGAAACCTAGGCGAGCACTATTCCCATTACCAAAAAGATTCCCCTGCCTAACTTCTCCTAAAAGCCTCAAACCATCTTCACTGTGAAAACCTACACCAGCAGAGAATCTTCCAGTCTCCCTCTCTGCGACTCTAACCACCATATCTTCAACGGCTGAATCAAAAACCTCATCCACTGGCTCAAGGTTAACTTTTCTAAAATGACCTAGTTTAAAAAGAGACTTACGAGACTCTTTAACTTTTGATGTGGTCCAAGGATCTCCCTCCTTAATTCGAAGCGAGCGACTAATAACTTGATCATGAGTATGAAGATTACCAGCTATGTTGATTTTACCGACCTGTACCCTAAGACCAGGTTCAATTCTAAAGACTAGGTATCCCCCATCTAGGTCAAGGCCTGCTTTGACTTTAGCAACTGGATAGCCAAGGGCTAAGATTTCATCCTGAATACGTCGTCTCTCTATTTCAACGTTTTCTGAGTTGTAATAATCTCCAGCTTGAATACGGCTTTTTAAATTAATTAGGGGTAAAGATTCCGGATCAATAAACGAAGAGCTACCCATGCCCTCCAGATCCAAACGAACTCCTTTTAAGCTAAATCTCTCTCCTTCAATGATAGTAACTCGAGGACGAATATAGGTGTCTTCAATTTCGAAGGATAAGCTACCTTCAACAGAAAAAAATCCCTGACTTCGGTAGTAATCTAACATTGCTTCCAGCTCACCTGAGAGAGATGACTGAGAAATGGGAGGCGACTCCATGAAAGAAGACAACAGACCTGGGCGAATTAGGGAACGAAAATACTCAGCAAGTTTTTCGCTGGCAAAAGCCTCATTTCCAGTAAATTGAACAGGCAAGGATTTATAACGAGCACCCTCTTCTATGGCAAACTCATAAACTTTTCTAACCCCTCTGACTGGCAATTCAGATAGACTAGTTGAGACTCTGAAGAATCCTTCCTTGTGATAAAGATCTACTATCTTTCTTTCAAGACTTTTTACCGCAGTTGGAGCAAAAGGGACTTTTCTTGTTTGTATTCCCAGGGGCTCTAGCAGTTCTTCTGGACTAAAACTCTCATTGCCTCGAAAAACAATTGAAATCGGCTCTCCAACATTAAGAGAAACTTCTATTATTGCACTTTCTGTACTTTGCTCGACAATTTTTACGTCTTCAATATTGGCTTGTAAGTAACCCTCCTCCCGACAAGCAACTAGAATACCTTGTCTTAAGAGTTCTAGATTATAAGAAGACACAGAATCATCAATAAACTGACTTAGAACCGACTCAACCCGGGGACGAACCTCCTCAGCTATACTTTCAGTAAAGACCACCTGCTGAATACTTTGCCTAACCTTTCCTTCAATTAGAGCGGTAACCTCAGTATAGTGACTCTCCGGACCAGCATCTATAGAAAGTCCTAGGTTGTAAGCTCGATAGCCCTCACGCTCTAATAAAGAAACTAAAGCAGATCCAAATTTTTTTAAATTTTCGTCAGCTACCAGCTCTCCTCGAAGAGTTGCAGCCAGACTCTCGAGTTTAGACTGCTCTATGCCGCTGTCTCCTTCAAAAAACACCTTGGAAATAACTGCTTTTGGATGAAGCAGAAATTTAACTTGAACCCCTTCTCGATAGGACTCTAGCCCTGTCTCAACTTTGGAAAATACTTCTCTAGTCTCAAGCACTGCCACAGCCTGTGCCAAGCTTTCTTCGGTAAGTGTATCGCCAAGTTTTAAGTCCGTTTTAGAGACTAGATCGTCCCAGGAAAGATTACTGCTAGTTAAAAAACTAATTTTGGAAATCTTTTCTCCAAAGTAGTTTTGCCTCAACTGTTGATCGGCCTCGGCCAACAGGTTGCTCGAAAAAACCAGGCAGAAAATTACTACTAGACTGAATTTATTAATCAGACTGTTCACCCAACTCTCTTGATTTTTCTTTAAAGCCATTCGAGAAAAGACTGAAGCTAGGCAATTCTCGCTCATAAATAAAATCCACTCCGAAGGTTCCGCTCGAGTCATCAACATCATCAGTTACAGCTTTTGATCTCCAACCAGCTAAAACATCCACTGAGTCACTGAGAGGGTAGTCCGCAAAAATAGCACTATTAAATTCTCCTCTTAGTTCAGACTCTAAGTGCAAACTACTTAAGTCAGAAAATTTTCTCTCAGCGGTAACAAGGGGTACCAGCTCACCAGTAGTATCGGAAAAGGTTGAGTCAATTCCTAGCCTAGAAAAACCAGTAAGTCCGGTAAGACGCTCTGCAAGGCTGATATCAGAAGTGGGGTTTATTATTTCGACAATTGAGAGTTCCTTTTCCGACTCCTCAGCCAGCGTTAAACTATTTCCCTTAAAACCTAAAAGCGCCACTAACTCTTCGTCAGAAAGCCCGCTATCAGAAAAGAAAGTGACATCAGGTGAAGTAACAGTACCGGCAATATTAATCCTAAGAGGCACAACCTCTCCAGTAGTAACATTAACACCGGTTTCCCCGACTATGTTCAACTCTGGATTGTTTGGGTCGGCATCAGATGAAAAAGAAAGTTCCCCTGAGACTAACTGGAATTGCTCAGGTTGCAGGCCAAAAGTTCCTTGCTCTAAAACTATTTTGCCTTCCAAAGTCGGTCCTGCATCACTACCTAGAATTTTCAGCTCAGGCGTCATTTCAAGCTTAGCAATGTTAGTCTCCACCAAAATACTATTGTCTCCTGACAAACTTAAATCGTATTCGATTCCAGCTCCGCCTGAAGAACCACCAGATTGAATCTCACCACCAATGATAGAATCACGGGCAGAAGCCAGCATACGAAATAGATCTACAGAGTTTTCATAATATGCTTTATCAAGCTCAATATCACCTTTCAAAGCCAGAGAACTATCCTCAGTCTTAACTAGAAATAGTTTACCCCCAAAGTTCAAACTAAGTTCCTGACTAGGTGAAAGTTCGATATCTTTTAAAGTTAAACCTAGATCAAGATTTCGCTGGTCAGGGGATAAGAAATTCTTCCACTCCCCAGCTCCTTTTATATTCCCTCTGCCTACTCTCGCACTTAAGTCCGCTATACTTAGATCCTTCCCTTTAAAATTAAGTCTTCCCTGAATCTCATTGGCACCTACAATGGAACGTCCAATAGCAAAGGAAACCAAGCCTTTCACTAAGTCAGCAGAACCGTAAAGCTCAGGTTGAGCAGCCTTACCAGTAATTCTCAAGTCCATATCCATGGCACCTGAGAGTTGCTCTAAGTTAGATTGCACCCAATTTAATTGATCCAGACT
>CALIEE010000088.1 GCA_938022485.1 uncultured bacterium
AACCTGGGTGTTAGTAGAGGGCGTTCAGCGGGCATTGAAGCCTGTAGTTTCTCAGCTGCAATGTTGCCCGATAAATTTGAAAAAGCTTTGGAGTTAACTAGTAAGTTAATACTTGAGCCGAACTTTCCTGAGCCTGAATTGGAGCCTGTTCGTCAAATCGCGCTACAGGAGTTGCGTTCTTTGGAAGATGAACCGTCTGGGAAGGTGATGGTTGAGCTGAGTAATCTTTTCTATCCAAGTCCTTTCGGAAACCCACAAATGGGTAATGTGGATACGGTTACTAATGTATCTATTGATAACCTTAAAGATTTACACGATAGACTTTTTAGACCATCGAATACCGTTATAGGAGTGGCTGGAAATTTTGATTGGGAAAAAGTAAAGGCAACGATAGAAAAACTTTTTGGTTCGTGGAGCGGTGAATGTGAAAGACTTTCTCCAGGTGAGCAGATTTCTGAGTATCGTAGTCGACACGTAATGAAGGACTCTAACCAAGTTCAACTGGCTCTAGCCTATCCTAGTATAGCCACTGACCAAGATAACTACTATGTGGCCAAGGTGGCCAATGGGGTTCTCTCAGGAGGTATGTCGGGTCGCCTGTTTATTGAGGTTCGGGAGAAAAGGGGTTTAGTTTATAGTGTGCGCTCGTCTCATAGTGGAGCCCCTGGTAGAGCTGCGATAATTGCCTATGCCGGTACAACTCCAGCTAATGCCCGTGAATGTCTTGATGTCATGTACGGAGAGCTTCAAGGGGTTGGAAATAACCTATCAGAGGAAGAGTTGAATCGAGCTAAGGCCGATTTGAAATCTCGTGTTGTTATGCAAAGCGAAGTTAGTTCAGCACGAGCATCTACCATTGCCCATAATTGGTGGAGCCTCGAGAGAGTTAGAAGTGTGGATGAAGTCAAGCAATCAATTGATAAAGTTGGAATCGAAGATATTGTAAACTATGGAAAAGAGTTTCCGGCTAGTCCAGTAGCTCTAGTGGTGATTGGACCAGAGCCTATCGAGCTTCAGGGCTAAGGCTGAAAGTTATCTGTTGAAAGGGATAAAGGGAAAGAAGATTGAAATTTCAAAAACATACTCTAGAGAATGGGCTTACCTTGATTGGAGAAACCAGAGATGAGGCTGTTAGTTCCGCCTTAGGGTTTTTCGTTAAGACAGGGGCCAGAGATGAATCTCCAGAAGTGTCTGGTGTTTCTCATTTTCTTGAACATATGATGTTCAAGGGTACGCACAATCGTTCAGCCTTAGATGTTACTTTTCAGCTTGGAGCAATTGGTGCCCAGGCTAATGCTTGGACAAGTGAAGAGAACACAGTTTACTACATGGGGCTGTTGCCTGAGTATTTCGAAACAGGGTTAGAATTGCTTTCAGATATGCTCCGTCCCTCTTTGGACCCCGAGGAGTTTAAAACCGAAAAAAAAGTGATTCTTGAAGAGATAGCTCTTTATAAAGATCGCCCTGTGCATGTTCTGTTTGAGTCTTCTTTAGCGGAGTTTTTTAAGGGACATACTGCCGGGAACTCTGTTCTTGGTTCAACGGAGTCTGTTACGGATCTCGAGCGTGATAAGATGCTCGAATATTTCAATGCTAGATATACACCTTCCAACATGGTTTTTGTGGCCACAGGCAAGGTTGACTGGGAAAGAACAGTGGAGTTGGTAGAGAAGCATTGCTCATCTTGGCAGGATTTTTCTGTTGATCGAGAGTATCGTGAAGATCGGCCTGAGGAGCGCTCTAAAGTTATCAGAAAGAAAGACTTGCAGGGCTCGCATGTTTGTTTCGTTGTTCCTGGTCCCAGTGCTGCGGATAGCGATCGTTACGCAGTTCAATTACTGACTTGTATGCTAGGTGATTCCTCTGGGTCTGCTGCCTACTGGGAGATTGTAGACAAGGGTCTTGCTGAGGTAGCTGTAGTTGACTCAGACCAAATGGATCGAACAGGTTTGATTTACGCGTATAGTAGTTGCGAGCCAGATAAACTTTCTAAGGTTAGTGAAATACTTACTGGTATTCTGAAAAATCCGAAGAATTTCATAAGCGCAGAAGCTTTTGAAAGAGCTAAAACCAAATTAACTTCTAGACTAGTCTTGCATGGTGAGACTTCGATGCGTCGTTTGATGGCTGTTGGTACTGGGTTTATTTATCGTGGAGAATATTCTTCGCTAAAGGATGAAGTTCAGGCTTTGGAATCTGTGCAGTATTCGGATGTTGTTAAAGTCTTAGAGAAGTTTAGCTTAAGTCCAGTGACTAAAATAGAACTATTACCAGAGTAATACTCAAACCAAAACTTGGCTTTTACTTTTTAGCTTTCTTTCTTATTTTTGCAATCTTCTTTGAGCGGAGGCTATTAAGGCTTCTGTTGAAACCAAAGAAAGTTAGTAAGGCTCCAATTAGTCCCTCCAACAGAGAATCCAGAAGTTTTGCCAATACTCCCTTCGGCTTATGTTTTTTGGCCATGGTTCCATTGCCCAATGGAGCTGATTGAGCAGAGGCTACTTTCTCTTTACTTGAAGGTTGGTAGGAATTCAGGTTTACCTGACCAAGTCTTGGTTCGGGCATTGCACTGTTTCCCATATTTTCACTCCAGTATTTATCTAGCTCTGGAGCAGGCACTTTTATACTTCTACTAACCTCTAACGATGAAAAATATTGATCTAAAGGTCCGTTTTGCGTCGCCCCCTCTTCTCTCCAGTGCTGTTCTCTTACCAAAGAGTCAAGGTCATCAAGGGAAACAGGTCTGCCTGAGATCGTATTAAGGCTTAGCTTGGTAAGAGGTTGATCGAGTAAGCCATTTGCCTTAGCTAAACGCTTTGCATCGTATTCACTGAGGTCAATGCTGCCACTTCCATCTAAATCAAATCCTCCTAATTTCCTAGTAAGAGTGGTTTTTAGACGAAATAGAAGTCCTCTAGATCCAAAATTGAATCTTCCCCTTTTTCGCTGAGTGTCGGGAGAGTTTTCCATTTGATTGATTAAGTTTCTATTTTCAAGAGACATTGATTGAGCCGATTTTACTTAGCCAATTTGGGGATTATCCTGATTAGAAGAGCTGAAGAAAATATTTTGTATCTCTGCCTGTAGATAATCCTTAGTTGCAGCACAGCATCCAAGAGACTCGGCTGTTATATTAGCAAGATCTGTGGCAGCTGCTGGGTCAAGCTCCGCTTTAATTGCCTTGCTGCGAACGTTTTCAAGAAATTGATCGGCTAAAGCCTTTTCAGCTTCTGGGATGTCTTCTAGGCTATTTTCCGCAATAACCTCAGAAATAGCTTCATTGTTCATGTTCAGCTCACTTACTTGTTGAAGCTGTCTAGTAGCAGAGCCGTATTTTGAGTTTGGATAGTTAGAATTAACGAAGTCTTTCAAAGCAGAGCAGTGTTCCGCTTTCGCTCTATAGTCTGACATCTCGACACTTTTTAGGTGATTGTCGAAAGAATGCTCTGCTTGCGGAGTCGTAGCTGATAGTTCACGTGTAAGTGTCATTTTTAAAGACCTCAAAAAAACTTCTTCAGTAGAAATCCATAAATTCCTACACGTTTTAGTTATGCTGCTTAGGCCTGCAAGTGTGATTTAGCCTTTGTGAAGGGTTTGACTAGAAGGACTATTCGGAAAACATCAGTCATACTAGGTGCTTATAAATGCACCACATTGGCTCAATCAGCTAATAATACTAGTAGAGGTAACAGGCTATTTGCTTGAAGGATTTTTTAATGGATTTTTTTAAACAGTTAAGATTGCCTATTAAGTTATCAATGCTGGTCGCATTGTTATTGGCAGCTATCAAAGGGTATTTCGGAGTATTCGAAGTCAGCGCTATCCTATATGACTTCGTAGTATTCACTATGGGTGTTTTCGGCTTTACTCTAGTTGGTGGTGCTCTTTTACCTTCACTTGATGTTAGTAAAACCACAGGCCGAGTCAGGCCAAATAGGTCCGCGAATAATGAGCTTGGTTCTGGAGACATGGCTTCTAAGGAACATATGACGCAGTGGCTTAACCCCACTGATGACGATGATACAGTCCTAATTTGTAAAGATTTAGTTGGAAGTGAAAGATTGCCAGCCAAGGATGGAAAGCTCTTTCTTCCTGGTGGAGAGCGAAACAGGCATGTCCTCTTCATAGCCAAAACTGGTAGTGGTAAAACGACCAAAGCAATTTTACCCATTCTATATAGTGACTGTTTAAGTAAAAAGCGATCTTCAGTTATTGTCGACTCCAAACCAGAGATGTGGGAGAAGTTAGCTGGAATGACAGCAGAGCTTAATCCTGAAAAGAAAATAATGCTTTTCAATCCCTTGGATATGGCTAGAAGTTTAAGCTGGAACATCGTTTCTAAAGTTGAAGACGATACTGACGCCAAGCTAATTGCTAACACCTTGATCATGGCAACAGATAATCCTAATTCTAAGTCGGATTCCCCATTCTTTAGAAATAATGCTTTGCAGTTGATCAACGCAATGATGGTAGGGTTGCTTAATGATCCAGATGAAATCCTCTCTATTCCTAGAGTTCATGAGTTGCTTCATTCTGGTAAGAATGAGCTTTGTGATTGGCTGGAGGTTCATCCTCATGCGATTCGTAACGCAAAGACTTTTGTCGAACTAGCTCGTGGTGGTTCTCAAAATGCGGATACTATCCTCTCAGAACTAGGTATGCGCCTAGCTGCTTGGGATCTTAAAGCTATTCGAG
>CALIEE010000089.1 GCA_938022485.1 uncultured bacterium
CTGAGGAAGTAAAGAAAGGTAATATCCCAGAAGGCGTTGACGTTGAACTGGTAAAAGAGGCAATCGAGCGAACTACTGAGAACGTGGCAGTTGAGCTTGAAAGGCAAGTAGGCTTTTTTTGGAGTGCCTCAGAAACGGACAAGCCTATTGATGTGATCTATATGACCGGTGGTGGTTCTTTAATCCCAGGTCTAGCTGAAGAGCTTAATGCTAAAACCGGAGTCGACTGCAAACCACTTAATCCTTTGAAAGGTATGGGCGGGTTAGATCGCTTCGATGAAGATTATATAAATGAAATTTCTCCGTCTATGGCGGTTTCCGTTGGGCTTTCGGGTAGACGTCTTGGGGACAAGGAAAATAAGTTTGAGTAGATCGAAAAGGTTTAAATACAATGATAAAGATTAACTTACTTGGAGAGGAGATCGATCGTTCAGGATTGTATCTTTTGCAATTTATTGGATTTCTGGGGGCCTTAGCGCTTGCTATAGGAGCTTGTTACGCTTTTCAAAGTGGAAGGAACAGCCACTTAGCTGAACTAGAAGATAGGAAATCTCAGTTAGAAATAAAGCTTGCTCGGTTGAAGAAAGACACGAAGGAAGCTGAAGAGCTGGAGGAGAAGAAACAATTCCTCAAAGATAAGTTGACTACAATCGCAACTCTTAAAGCAAATAAATATGGTCCGGTTAGAATGATGGATGACATCAACGGCGCAATTCCAGAGAGGGCCTGGCTTAAAGAGATCACTGAAAAAAATAAAGAGCTCGAATTGAAAGGAGTTGCTCTCGATAACCAAACGGTTTCCAGCTTTATGATAGAGTTAGAAAATTCACCATTTTTCAAAAACGTCGATTTAGGTGAATCCGTTGAGGTTATTCAAGATGACGTGAAGCTCCGCAATTTCGTAATCAAAGCTAGCGTGGTTAGTTCTCTTGAACATGACAAGCAAAATAAAGAGAAGAAAGAGGAAGAGAAAGAATCCTAAGGGGGTTCTTGCAGAATAGGGGTATGGAAGCGTGAACGAGTCTTTACAGAAAATTTTCGAACAGTCTCTGGGTAAAAAATTAGCTATAGCTGGTGTGATTCTTGGTTTGGTTGGGCTGATGTACTACCTCTACTTCCTCTCTCCGGTAGAAGAAGAAATCTCCAGGCTCGATGCATCAATAAACGGCCCTAGGGGTTTGAATAGTCAAATTGCTGAAAAGGAAGGCATCGCCCGTAACCTCGATACTTTTAAAAAGGAAGTTGAAAGACTTGATGTTGAATTGAACAAAGCTCTGAAGGAGCTTCCGGACAAAAAAGAGACTTCTGGCTTGCTTTCGCGAGTTTCTGACAAAGCAAGAGATGCTGGTTTGGATATCAAACTTTTTCGACCCAAAGGTGAAGAGAAAAAAGATTTTTATGCAGAGGTGCCTGTTGAGCTGGAGGTTCAAGGAACCTTTCATCAATTGACCACTTTCTTTGATGAGGTGGGTCGAATGGCCCGAATTGTTAACTTAGGTAACATTCGCCTGTCGCAGCCAGAAGTTGGGGACTCCAATGTTAACGTCAGCACTACAGTTGTGGCGACAGCTTTTCGCTTTCTATCAGAAGAGGAAAGAGTTGTTCCTAAGAAAAATAAGAAAAAGAGGAAAAAACGTCGAAAGCGCAGATAGCTTTTTGTTGAATCAAATTCCAACGCGGTAGGGATATTTCCCCTGGATCTAGCTGAAAAGCTAGTTGCGAGAGAAGTTATCCTTTGACCATTTTCATCGTTTGTTTTGAAAAGCGATTTGAAAAACCTAAATTCCCGAATTTAAAGGTCATTTTTATTCTTTACTTATGGTCGAAGCTCGAGTTATGAGTGACAGACTGAGGCTTACTGAAACAGCAAAAGTTTCTGTGAGCCAATTGCTTAAGTATTAAATGTAGTAATTTCCAGGGCATTTTCGGAAATTGTTTCAGGCAGTAAAAAACGTTTTAATAAATTTTTTTTTATAGCTGGAAAAACTAATTGTTTCTATGGTTCCGGCTGTGTAGTTAAGTGTGTGTTAGCAGTTTATAATATTAGTTGGATTTCTTTCTTTTTATCGACCCCAGTTAAGAGGGGCGAGGCTAGTTTTGAGAGAGATTCTTGTGAAAATTTTTGATTTCGAGGCTGAGGAGAAAGTTCATGAGCGTGCTGAGCAAGGCTCTTTCTGTTACACTAGTAACTCTTACTGTTGCTGGATGTGCTACTACTCCCGATGGGTACATCGCTGGGACCAAGTCTAATAACGATAGTGTTTTGCAGAGCAGTGCTCAGGCAGAAGCTCAAATACAAGAGCCTACATCGCGCCAGCTGCTGAGTAGAGCGGATGACGGTATAGACATAAACGTTGAAACCGCCGCATCAGGATCTAAGGTGGTGATATCCCCTAATGGGCTTGCGGACTATCAAATCTCTAGGATGGAAAACCCATCTAGGTTGATAATTGATGTCGACGGCTATCAGGTTGAAGACCAGAAAACGGTCTATGTAGAAGAGGCCCGAAACATAGAAAAACTTCGCGTGGGTCAAAACGGCGACCAAGGGCGAATCGTGTTAGACTTGTCTGGAGAAGATTCTTTAAAGACGTTAGCTCAGGCTAAAGTTGAGCAGCAGGACGATTCTCTTGTTGTTAGTCTGGGAGAAGCTGCGCCAGCTGCTTTAACAACCGCGGCTTTGGTGCCGGAGATTCCCTCAGAGGAGATAGAACTAGCTCCAGCAGAAGAAGCCACTATTGCTCCAGCTCAAGAAGAGGTTGTTGCCTTAGCCGATAGTTCCAATCAGGCTGAACTAGAAATCGAACCAATACAGCAAGCTGTTCCAGAGCAGCAGTTGGCGAATCAGCCAATTTCAGCCGACCCAGTTCTGGATACAATTGCGTTTGGACAGTCTGGAGAAAACACAGGGGCTCTTACTGTAGGTTTATCTGACACAGTCCCCTATGACTTGAGAAGATCAACTCCGACAGAGTACGTATTAACGTTACCAGGCGTACAGGCCTCTCAAAGAACATTGATTCCACAATTAGCTCCTCGTGACGCTAAAGGACTTCGTTCGGCAAGAGCAGTACAGGACGGGGAAAATTCCCTGGTTCGAATGTTCGTAGCTCCTGACCATAAGCTAGTAGCCCAACCGCGAGGTAAGCAGATTGTTTTAACGGCTAGTAAGCTTTCAGCTAGTCAAATTTCTGCGCTTCCAGCTAGCCAATCAGATGCTCGTCCTCAATTAGCGGAAGAGCCGTCAGCGGGAGCGCCTAGTGAGCAGACTGCTAGGGTCAATCCAACAGGAATCACCTCCGACGATGGCACAAAACTATATACGGGTAGATTGATATCTCTTGACCTTCAAGACACTGATATAGACAACGCGTTAAGAATTATTGCAGAGGTGTCCAATCTCAATATCATTGCTAGTGACGATGTTACCGGAAAGGTAACACTGAGACTAATTGATGTTCCTTGGGACCAGGCTCTTGATGTGATTTTGAAAACAAATGGCCTTGACCAAGTCACAGAAGGCAATGTTATCCGAATTGCTCCTATAGATAAGCTACGACAGGAACGTGAAGCTAGAAGGGAAGCCCTTCAGGCCTTAGAGAACCTGGAAGAGTTAAAAGTTAATTATTATAGAATTAGCTACGCAAGGGCAGCAGAAGTTCAAGAGCAAGTTGAGGGAGTTCTTTCTGAGCGAGGAACTGTAACTGTAGATGAGCGAACCAACCAGATAATTGTAAAGGATATTAAAAAGGGTCAGACAGAAGCCTTTAATCTAATACAAAAATTGGACCTTCGAACTCCGCAAATTTTGCTAGAGACTCAAATAGTTGAGGGACAACGAAGTATCCTTCGCGACCTTGGTTTTCAGTGGAGCTTTAATGTCAGACAGGGGCCAGAATTTGGTAACGCCACAGGGCTTAATTTTCCAAACTCTGTTGGAATATCTGGTGATGACCTACTAGGTGGAAATGCAGTTTCATTCCCGGCAGCCATCGCAGATACTGGAGGCTCCGCGATTAACCTTCTTTTAGATTCAGCTGATGGCTCGAAATCACTGGGAGCTAGACTGTCGGCAGTCGAGCAAGAAGGTAGAGCTAGAGTAATCAGCAGACCTCAAATTGCTACTGTCAACAATAAGCAAGCATCTATTAAGAGCGTTGAAACGGTAAGGGTCAGAACCCCTGATGCCGGAACTTCAGTAGCAACTGGGGAAGGTTCAAATGCTGATGGTGGTGGAGGATCTGCTTTCGAAGAAATTGAAGTGGGAATCGAACTAACTGTAACTCCAAATGCATCGCCGGACTTCTATGTTCTCTTGGACCTAGATGCCCAGTCGTCCACTTTTGGTGACCGAGAAGTTGACGGAATTCCATCAACAGTGGAGAGAACGGCTACTTCTACTATTCTTGTTCAAAGTGGACAGACATTTGCACTAGGTGGAGTCTACAGAATCGAAGACAATGATTCGGTAAGTGGAGTGCCTTGGCTTAAAGACATTCCATTCTTTGGCGCAGCTTTTAGAAGCACCAGTATAGATAAAGGTGATGAGGAGTTAATATTCTTCATTACACCGCATATTGTCGAAGGAAGTTTTGACCCTAGCTTGTTGTAGGGCTAAATGCCGGAGATTTAAACCGGCCAAGGAATGAAGAATAAAGTAGTACTTACAGGTTTTTCAGGAGTAGGGAAGTCAGCTGTGACTTCTCTTCTTTCCGAAAGTTTCGGCTATAGAATTCTCGACCTCGACGAGGAAATAGAGAATAAAATAGACCAAAAGGTAAAAGATAAAATAAGGGTAGACGGTGAAAAATCGTTTCGGCAGGTTGAGCTTGAAGTTTTAAAAAGCTGTCTGTCGAAAAACTTTGATTTTCTCGCACTAGGTGGAGGAGCTTTAGAGACGCCGCAAATTAGAGAATTGCTTTTGAAGAGCGAGGATCATTTGCTAGTTTATCTACAGGCTTCATTAGAAACCGTAGTTGCCAGAATAATCGAAGTTGAAAAAAAGCAGCCAGGTCTTAGACCTCTTCTATTCTCCGAAGAAGGAGTTCTAGATGAGTTAGAACTTGAAAAACTCTATAGTTCCAGGTTGGCAAGTTATGATCAGGCGGACATCAAAATAGTTACTGATGGAGTAACTGTAGTTGAAATAGCTAACACGCTTAATTCAATTGCCAAAGGGGTGATGCCTAAAGTTAGGGGCAGTATTATTATACCTGCGAACTTTGGTGGTGGTTTAATTACACACCTAATAGGATATCGAACCCTAGCCGAGATACCGGAGTTTATAAGAACTTCTTATGGAGAAGAAAAGCGAGTTGCATTATTCATCGATGAGAATGTTGCTAAACATTATGATGGCAACTTAACAATTGAATTCGAAAAGAAAGAAATAGGCTGCCAAGTTTTTCAAGTGCCATCTGGGGAAGTTAGTAAATCATTATCCAATTTGGAACATTATTGTACACAACTCTCCGAAAGCGGATTTAGCAGAAAAGATGTTCTAATCGCGGTGGGCGGCGGAGTAACTGGAGATTTAGTTGGTTTTATAGCTTCCGTTTATTTGCGGGGTGTTAAATTGATTCAGGTGCCAAGTACTTTAGTGGCGCAAGTAGATTCTGCGATAGGTGGCAAAACAGGTGTTAACCTGGAAACAGGTAAAAATCTGGTTGGCACATTTTATCCAGCAGAAGTGGTTTGGACAGATGTTGGCCTTTTGGAAACACTGCCAAAGCGAGAGTTTATCTCAGGACTTGCTGAAGTAATTAAATATGGAGCAATAGTTGATTTCGGATTTTACGAATGGCTTAGACTGAACTTCCAAAATATCTTATCTAAAAATGACTCTGAACTGCTTGAAATTGTTAGAGTGTCGACTGAAACAAAGATAGGTGTTGTGACAGAAGACTTATTAGATCTGAATAACAGTAGAGCAAGACTAAACTTCGGTCACACATTTGGCCATGCGATAGAAAATATTTGTGGATATGGGACCTATCTACATGGAGAGGCAGTTGCTATCGGAATGGTTTTAGCTTCTGGAATTGGTGAAAGGCTCGGCTATACTGAACCTGGAACTAGAGATAACATTTCTCAGCTTCTTGAACAGTACGGACTACCGACAACTTTAGGCCTGGGGAAGGAGTTGGAAGATGAATTGAAAGATTACGCTTCTAAGGTCAAGAATTGTAATGGTAACAATTGTGACATGTCATCAATGGAGGATATGTCACAGTTAGTTAAAGAGAAGCAATTGCTGGAACATCCATTTTTGAAAAGATGGGGTTCAGTTGTCCGAGCAGACAAGAAAAGTGCCGGTAAAACCACTAGTTTTGTTGTATTGGAAAAGATTGGTAAATCGAATGTAGAGGAAGTTGAAGTAAACTTGCTTGCAACAATAGCTGCACTAGAGTTGGTGAATAACCAAACCTAGAAAAAATATACGATAATTCACTGTCTGGTTAAATTGGTAGTGACGTTGAGAATATAAATTCGTTAGTTAATAGAAACTCCGTTTATTTATTTGGGTTGAAAAATTATGACTTTCAAAAGTAACGCTTTGAGAAGGGAGGAGAGAAAAATGTCTCTGCAGAAGAAATTATTGATAAGTTTTGTGGCGTTAGTAATCGGAGTGAGTGTTGCTGCCTGCGGAAATAATTCGAACAATGACCAAGGAACTTCTTTCCTGGCACTTGGATATTTCACATTAGTTAATGATGAGGTTGCGCCGACAACTCAAGTTAGGTTCAGCCTAGAAAGTGATATTCCACTAGGGACGGGAACTGGATCTGAATCCAATGTTTTAATCGGTCTCGAGAATAGACTCGCAACTCAGTTCATCAGAATTGAGCGTTATGACTGTAGCTATGACATTCCAGGAGCCCAGCCAGGATTTACTGTTCCTGACTTCGTAGAGAGAGCGTCTTTTGTAATTGGAGCCGCTGGAGTTGGGGGAGATGGTCTGGAAGGTGATGCTAGATTTCCAGGTGAAGACGAGGCCGTTCGTCCACAGGTGCTTTTTAGTAATATCGCTATTCTATCGACTGACACGGTTGCTTTCTTGAATGTCAATCGTAACAGCATACCGGCATTACCGTTTACAATGACCGCGACCTGTAGAGCAGTCGGCATAACTCAAGCTGGAGATGTATTAACCACCAACCCGGTCTCTATTCCGGTCTTGCTTGTTAGAGATAGTTTTTTGAATCCACCAGCAGGTGGAGGGATTCCAATGCTAGATGATGATAATCAGGTCATAGCAGCTGATGACGCAGGAGCCTTCACAGCTCAGGATGAGAGCCAAGAAGACATCGAACTAGCTCCAGGGCTGACCGTTGAATAGATAGAGCTGATTAAAGTTAATTGTTTGAAAAAGGCAGAAATTGAGGGAGCCAAAAATGTTTATTTCCAGAAAAGGAAAGTTTGACTT
>CALIEE010000090.1 GCA_938022485.1 uncultured bacterium
TCATCGACCCCTGCCGAGATTGACCTTAAGTTGCCAAAAAGAGAGGCTGACTCCTTGGAGATAGAAGTTTCAAGTGACAGCCTTGCAGAAGAATTTAGTGAAGATCCCATAAAGATTTCACGAAGAGCTGAAGAAATTGAAAAAGATGAAGAGCCTCAACAAAAGAAAAGTTTTTTCGGGCGCTTTTCTAAAAACCAATCTACTAAGGTCGATGAGGAAGGCGAGTCTTTTGAAGAGGAAGTCGAGTTTGATCCTCCTGACTATGGAAATTATCAGCTTCCAGCGACTGATATACTGGTGGCGGGTGAGAGTAGTCAGTCCTCGGGTCCTAATGACAAAGAACTGCTTGCTAACTCGCGTTTACTTGAAAGGGCTTTAAAAGATTTCAGGATTGGAGGAAAAGTTGTCGAGGTGCATCCGGGCCCTGTTGTGACCTTGTATCAGTTTAATCCAGCGGCAGGAGTTAAGGTTCAGAGGATTATCAACCTAGCGGATGACCTCGCCTTGGCTCTTAAAGTAGCCAGAGTTCGAGTCTACGCGCCGGTGCCAGGTAAGGGAACAGTAGGAATTGAGGTGCCTAACCTTCAGCGTCAAATTGTGCGTCTGCGGGATCTGCTGGAGACGGATAGCTGCTGGAATCCAGATGTTCCTTTAGAACTTGCCTTAGGAAAAGATACCTTTGGTGATTGTGTTGTAGCAGATTTAGCGAAAATGCCTCATCTGTTGATTGCTGGTGCTACGGGTACAGGAAAGTCGGTTTGTATAAACTCAGTTTTAATGAGTTTGCTTTACCGTAATTCCCCTGAAGATTTACGCTTGCTTTTGATTGATCCAAAAATGCTTGAGCTCACGGTTTATGAACGAATACCTCATCTTAAAGCTCCTGTTGTAACTAATCCAAGAGATGCTAAGGGGCTTCTATGCTGGGCCGTGGAGGAGATGGAGCGTCGTTATCGTCTGATGATGAAGTTAGGTGTTCGAAGCTTAGAAAACTATAATCGAGCCGTATCGAGTAAATCTTCAAACTCTCGTAAGAATAGTGCAGAACAGGTAATTGAGCTCGAAGAGCATAATGTCGTAGCAACTACGGACACCCATGGTGGAGTAGACAGAGCTGATAACAACGAGGAAGTTTCTCCATTAACTAATAAAAGGGTAGTTGAAGAGGGAGAGCGCCTTCCTCGTATCGTTATTGTAGTAGATGAACTAGCAGACCTGATGTTAACCGCAGGTAGGGATGTTGAAGAGTTGCTTACTCGACTTGCCCAAAAAGCTAGGGCTGCTGGTATACATTTAATTTTAGCAACTCAACGACCGAGTGTGAATGTTATCACAGGACTTATTAAAGCTAACTTCCCATCAAGGATTTCTTTTCAAGTTGCCTCAAAAGTGGATTCTAGAACAGTGATCGACACTTCCGGAGCTGAAAAATTATTGGGTCAGGGGGATATGCTTTTCATGCCTCCGGGGACTGGGAGGCTGCGCAGGCTTCATTCCCCCTTTGTTTCTGACGCCGAGGTTAGGAATGTGATCGATCATATTCGGGAACAAGGTGAACCAGATTACGATCCTGCAGTTACAGAAATGATTGAAAAGTCTAATCAAAAAGATGATGTATCTGACGTTATGGGAGCTGGTGGAGTGGATTTTGACCCACTGTATGATCAAGCAGTTCAACTTGTAGTGGAAAAAGGTAAAGCCTCTACTTCAATGGTTCAACGGGCGTTTAAGATTGGATACAACCGAGCGGCTAGAATCTTGGATAGTATGGAATCAGAAGGGGTAGTTGGTCCGGCTGACGGAGCAAGGCCTAGGCAAGTGATTATTCCGGGAAGAGCAGAGCTTTAGTTCCAAGCTAGTGATAGTGGAAGTCCCGCTTGTTGTTAGCTTTTGTCTGAATTTTTACTTGTCCTTGAATTGAGGAGATAGGTCTTTCGCTGACTCTGTCCCAAGTCCTCTCCAGCATACATTCTGGCTTTTTGAAGAGTTTACAAACAATTCTAGAAAAACTGCCGTGGCACCGGCAAAAATGAATCTTCTTTTTACTTTTCATAACCCTCCATAGCGCAAATCAACTGCTCTTTTATTGTGGTTAGGTAGCAAAAAAGTGTGATCTTAAAATTCTAAAGCACTATCTTCGGCTAGGGGGAGAGGGTCTTTCTGGAGAAAAGAAAGCATAGGAGGTAGATGATGAGAAAAACCGCAACTAGAGATGCTAAAACAAGCGCAGCATAGCTAAGGCAACTGAGGACTATGCTATGTAATGAGTTATCACTGGCGTAGTAGAGTCCTTGCGAGAAAATTAGGGTCGCACTGTCTGGTAGAGTCAAGGCTAGCCCTCCTGGATAGATGTTTCGACCAACCAAAAGTCCTAAAAACCCTACCAATGAAACTAGTGATCGAATAATGATACTGACATTTAAGCATCCAGCCGCTTTACTAAATCTTTCTTTGTTGAAGAAAGAAGACGTGATGAAACTAAGAATAAAAGAAAGAGCAAGTATTGTTGCTGATGTTACTAGTCCCTGTTTTGAAATAATTGCACTGGGTTCATCCAGTAGAGTGAAGGAAGCGGGTAGCAAAGAGTAACTTATGCTAGCCAGAAGCCAATAGGAAAAGGAAAATCTTTTGACTATT
>CALIEE010000091.1 GCA_938022485.1 uncultured bacterium
CAGAAAGTCTAGAAACTCGAGCCAAAAGGCTGGAGAAGGAGGCTGAGAGTTTTTCAAGACGTATCAAATCGACCAGTAAACCTAGGGAAGAATACAGGGCTGAAAGCGGAGCAAATATTTTTAAGGAGCTAGGAGTATTAGCTCGCTTTTCTAAAAATGTTCGCAATACGCTTGGTGGAATTTGGGATGGGGTGCTGGAGCCAGTTTATTCTGTAGTTGCACCTCCAATACTTTGGATTACAGGAAAATATTCGGCACTTTGGAGTAGGTTTGCTTACAAGGGTGAAAGTGAAGCGCGAGTGGTGAGTCGCTCACGAGCTGGGTTCTTGTTAGGTGCTACACTGGTAACTCTACTTGCCTTTACACCCACTAAGCTTGGGGAAGTGATCCGATTCTTTACAGTCGAGCCGGTAGTTGATGGTACTATGATGCTTGCTTCCAAAACTACCGAGGAGTTCTATTTAAACCATACCCAGGAAATTGACCCTGACCATAATGTGCATTCGGTGAGAGGTTGTAATTCGCTTGGCCAATGCCGGGAAGAGGATTCTGTATACTTTAGGGTCAGGCCTAGGCTAGCTCATGATATATGGAAGACCCTAAACTACGGAGACCCTTTCTATATCCCTGATCATGTTGTTGCCCCCATAGCCCCCGGAGTAAATAGGTGTCAGGTTACCTACTATGGCTATAGGCTGACGACTTCTTGGGTTTCTCGTTTAATGCGCTCGATGCAGGTCTATCCAATTATGTTGGAGGCTGACTGTGAATTCATCTCTGCAGGTGGAAAAGGTGCTTAAAACACGAGTCGCGACTTAGGCCCTTTTTCTTCCCAAATTATCGAATTTTTTGAAGATCTTACTGCGCCTCTGGCCATCGTTGCCGAGGGTGGATATAGTGTAGATTGAGGCACTGAAGTGCCTGAAGTTCAACCCTTTTCAAAACATGATGGTGCTGTGGATAAGCTTTGGGAAATTCTGATACTGCCTATTTGTAGGTTGATATCAGCCAAGACTTTTGTCGAGATTGGCTCCGAGGAAGGAAAGCTAGCTGCAAAGGTTTTGGCCTTCATCAAGGAGGCCAGGGGAGGCCATCTAACCGTGGTGGATCCTAAACCGCTTTATTCTTTTTCTGATTGGAAGAAGGAACACGGAGAAAGAGTGACTTTTCATTGCTCCCCTTCCTTAGATGTGATTGAGGAAATACCACTCCCGGACGTTTATCTAGTTGATGGTGATCATAATTACTTTACCGTTATTAACGAACTGCAGCTAATTGAGAGAGTGGCAGGGGAGGATGCTCTTCCGCTTATTTTCTTTCATGATGCTGCTTGGCCGTATGCTAGGCGTGACCTCTATTACAGTCCTGGAAGAATTCCAGAGGAATCCAGACATCCTTATGCTAAATTGGGCATGAAGCCTAGCGAGAGTGGCTTGGTAGAATCTGGAGGAGTTAACCAGTCTTCATTTAACGCACTTCAGTCAAACACATCTAAGAATGGAGTTCTAACTGCAGTAGAGGATTTCGTTCAGGATTCCAGTCGAGACCTGAGTCTCGAAATTTTTGAAATATTTAATGGTCTTGGTGTGGTCCTAGAGAAAAGTTTACTGGAATCTAATCCCAAGCTGAAAAGTTACTTGGAGCAAATTGGCTCTGCTAAAGCTAGTTTCTCGGCACTTGAGAATGAAAGAGTTAGCATCCTAGCTGAACGAGCTGAACTGAAATCAGAATTGACAGAAAAAGTGGCAGTTCTTGACCGTGGACGCAGACATGCCCTGAAAGTCGCCCGAACTTTGCAAAGCAAAGTCACAGGCAGCGATTTTAAACCTGTAGTTGATGCCGCTGAGCTTCCTCAAGTGTTGGCCTCAGTAAGTAGAGGGGTTGACCGAGATAGAAAAAAAAATAGAACAGAAAGTAGAAGAGAAAAAGAAGCTCTCTCGAAAGCCTTAAATGATTCTCAAATTAAAAATAACATTTTATCAATAAGACAGAGGGAGCTAGAGGTTAGTTCAAAAGATTGGAGGGCTCGCTCTGAGAATTGGAAAGATCAGTTTGGTCGAGAGAGATCCAACAACTCTAGTCTTTATTCTTTCTTTTCGGGAGAAGAGTTTAAAAGACTTAACTTGCTTAGAGGTGGAGTTGTCGATTTCGAGCATGGTCTTGAGCAGATGTTTAAGGCATTCAAGCAGACTAGAGATTCGCTAGCATTTAGAGCTGGCTCAGGGTTTGTTGAAAATTTATACAAGCCTATTTTGTTTAAGCCCAGGGGGGAGTTTGCGCAGTTATTCTCTGAGTTGGAGAAAATTGAATCTGACTTTAGGGATTGGCAGAATTCAAAACCAAGTATGGGTTATTACAGGCTTTCCCATGACTTAGTTGAGCGTCTGACAGTAGCCAGTTCAAGAAGTAAGATATCTCGCAATGACTGGCGAGTTTTGCAAAATGAATTTTCATGTTTGTTAGAGATACTCAACTCCTTTAGACAGTGGAAAGATAGATTGGCCTTGGCGCAGGATAGTTTATTGCATTCATCGCACTGGAAGCTTGGTGACTTGTTAGTGAACAGAGTTGTTAAAAAGCTAGCTTTAAAAAGTTATCAGAGCAGCACTGCGTCCTTGAGACATTTTTCTCAAGCTAAAGATTTGGCAAACTCTGCTCTTCGTATTTTACCGTTTGCCTACCCACCCAAAGACTTGCCCGCTTTAGCTAAGGCCAAGCCTAAGGTTAAACCCGAAACTAGTTATCAATCTTCACCTAAGATTTCTGGTGGTGATGCTTTGGCTTCAAAGATTGAAGTTGCTAAGCAAATTGTATGTAATCAAAGTGGCTCGATTGAAGAAGAGTCTAGATCCAAGGAAGCAGTGAATCTTCCAGTAATTGTCCAGTTCACACCGTCCAATCCAAGTAATCCTTATTATAATTTATTTACAGAAGTGATTACTTCTAAGGGGCAGGAGTTTCATTATATCTTCAATCAGGAGGAGCTACTTCGTTTTATTGAGCTAAACTCTAAACGCTCTATTGTGGTGCATTTTCACCAACTGGAACCTTTCTATCATTCTGGAGTTGGTTCTGAGATAGAGACGAAAAGAAAAGCAAAAGATTTAGTCGATTTTTTCAAACTCCTAAAGAGTAAGAAGGTTAAGTTGGTTCATACAGCACACAATCCCTTGCCCCATAACCGTGAATTTGAGTCGATCGATCGAGAATTTTATCGTGAGGTCTTTCCCTTATTCGACAAGATAATTGTGCTTGGTCAAATCGCTCGCCTACAAATGTCTGAGTGGGTGGATGTTTCCAAGGTTGAGGTGATAGAGCACCCAAGCTTTAGAGGGTTTTATGGAAAGCCTGTTCAGAGAGCCGAGGCTCGAGACTATTTTGGGTTTTCTTCGAATAAGAAGATCCTAGGAGTGATAGGTCATATTAAGCCCTACAAAGGCTTAGAGAACGCTATAAAGGCAGTTGCTCAACTTCGAAAAGAAGGTTTTCCTGACCTTGAATTGGTTATAGCTGGCAAGAGCAGTAGTCCGGAATACCTAAATGAGTTAAAAAGGCTAGCTGGGCAGGGAATTACTATCTTGGATCAGCTTATTCCAGATTATGAGATCCCTCGCTACCTGGCAGTGTTTGATGCTTCATTATTTAACTTTCGTGATATCTGGGCCTCCAGTTCAGTGGTTTTATCCCTTAGTTACAATGTGCCAGTTATAGTGCCTCGAATGGGATGTCTCGAGGACTACGTTGACGAAGATAATACAGGTTTCTTTTTTGACCCTGATAACTTTGAATCTTTAATTTCAGCTATAAAACATTATTTGGAATGCCCATACCCAGAACATCTTGAGTATATGTGTGATAGGTTTAACTCTCGTTTTTCTGTTTCCGAATTGGGCAATAAAGTTAGTAATATTTACTGTAATATTTTCGATAGCGTTTAATGGAAGCTACCTTGCCTTCAATTGATGTTGTTGTTGCGGTATACAATTCACCTGAGCATGTTCGAAATTGTTTGAGGTCCTTGGAGCTTACATTACTCGGAGAGGCTGAAGGCATTAACCTCATATTAGTTGATGATTGTTCAGATTCTTATACCAAAGAACTTTTAGAAGAATTTCAGGCTGAAACCAGTCTTAACCAAGTTCAACTGTTAAGAAACGACAGGAATCTAGGTTACCTCAAGTCGATGAATAGAGGCATTGAGCTTGGAAGCGCAGAGATGGTTGTTTCCCTGAACTCAGATGTTGTTTTGACAGATGGTTGGCAAGATAAAGTCAGAGCCGGTTTTTTATCGGACCCTAAAATAGGAGTTCTGTCTGCTGTTTCCAACTGGGCTAATTGGACAGCTGTTCCTTTTCCTGATGGCTTTAATTACTCTCAGATTTCCACAGTGGTGGAGAACTTGGTTGGAGTAGATACGATCTCAGATATTTTTAATGCTTCAGGATTCTTTTTTGCCTGTCGCCGATCTTTGTATGAAGAGCATGGACTATTCGATGAGATTTACAGTCCAGGCTACTATGAAGAAGCTGATTTTTGCATGCGGATTTTGGAGAAGGGGTACCGGGTAGTCGTAGACCGCAGTCTTTATGTTTTTCATCATGGTTGGGCTAGCTTTGGAGAAGAGCTACGAACCTTCAATATGGATAAAAATAAAGATATTTTTATGCAGCGTTGGGCTAAAGCATACAATGCTCATCACCAATGGTGGCTTGACCAAAATCCGGTGCAAGAACTAAGAAATCGCCTCTCGGAACCAAGGCTGTGGAAAGAAACGGAA
>CALIEE010000092.1 GCA_938022485.1 uncultured bacterium
TGGCCTTCAACTACGTTCCTTACGCTACTAAAGAAAAAATATCTTGCACACTAAAGTTTGGGCAAAGCTACTTTGACTGTGAAATTCCTTGGCCAGCTATTTGGGCGATGTCAGTTGATACTGGAAATCCTAAGTCAGCGAAACAACAGCTATGGCATCAAGACATGCCTAGAGAAGCCGCAGCGGAGGTTGCTCGACAACTATTTAAGCAGGCAGGACAAAATATAAAATCTAAGCTTGGTTTAGCAAAAGATCAACACTCCGAAAAGCCGTCTGAAAAAAAATTAGAAAAAAATACTTCCAGCAAACGAAAGCCTCCAACCCTTAGAAGAATCAAATAGCTTGTTGGATTAGCGGGCGAGTCCTTGTATTTTCCATCCAGTTGACTTCTTTTTCTCTCCAACCCTCTCTTTCTTTAGTCCTTGAAATGTCGTCTTAGTCCACTCGAGCTTACCGTCTTCATTCCTAGCACCCACTTTAATAGTACTACCCTCAGAACCTTTGGGCAGGACTAGCTTACCATTTACCCCCATAGGGGAAATAAGCTTCGGAAAAACCATGTCCTCTTCCATAATTTCTTCCTCATCAAGGGTGAAAATTACATCGTAGGATTTGCTATCTCCAATACCACCCTCAGGGTTTCCAATGAAAAAACTTACATTAGACAAGTTTAACTCTTTAACTCTTTTCTTTGCGGTTTTAGCGACCTTTAGAGAAGATTCCAAAACATCAACATTATTAACAACGTTTGCAAGAACTGAAACTTGATAACCAGAGCCGGCACCAATAATTAAAACATTACTCTCTTTTCCAGCTTTTGAAGCATTAATCATTCTGGCGAAAAGAACAGGGTTAACTGTCATACTGCCATCCTGATCACTCAACTCTCTATTCTCGTAAGCACTGGAACTTAAATCCTCAGATACAAATTCATGCCTTGGAACCTTGCGAAACGCCTTAAGCAAAGAAATATCTGCCTGAGCTTTTGCCTGCACCTCTTTTAACATTTTTAAAAGCTCGGCGTTCCTGGTCTCTGCCTTCAGAGACTGAGGAACTGTCATGCAGAGCAAAAGGAAACAAACCACCACTCGAAACAAACTAATGTCTAGACTGGCTCCATTCATAGGCCGCCCTGAAAGCCAAGATCCACGGAGTAAATTCAGCATATTCAAATCCCTTTCCTTGATAAGGCCACTGCCAAGGCCTTATGCTTCTTTCTATATGTGGCATCATAGCCAAATGCCTGCCATCCTTGGAAACAACCCCAGCAGCTCCAAAAGCCGATCCGTTTGGATTAGCCGGATATTCAGAATAAGCATACTTAAGAGCAATACTATCAACTAAACTTTCTGTTGAAAAAACAAACTTACCCTCTCCGTGAGCAATCCAAGCCCCCAACCTAGTACCCTCTAAAGGTTTGAGAATAATACTGGGCGATTCTTCAACCAAAAGATTAACAAAGCCAGACTCAAACTTCTTAGAATCATTGTGATCTAAAAATATTCTGTCCTCTGAAACCACATCCAGTAGATTCATTAACTGACAGCCATTACAGACCCCCAGAGAAAGCGTATTCTCACGAGCCAAAAATCCCTCAAGAGCAGTCATCGCCTTTGGGTTATATTTAAAAGCTCCTGCCCAACCCCTGGCAGCACCAAGAACATCGCTATTCGTAAAGCCACCGGGAAAAACCAGGAAGGAAATATCTGAAAGGTCCTCTGCTCCAGTCATCAGATCAGTCATGGTAATATCTTTAACCTGGTAACCTGCTGCATAAAGAGCAAAAGCCATCTCTCGTTCACCGTTAGTTCCCTTATCTCGCAAGATGGCAGCCAAAGGTCCCTTCGATTTCTTACTGGAAATTTGAGGAACATTTTCTAAAGACTTCTTAAAGTTTTTTGGGAAGTCATAGGCCAGTCTATTTCTAGCAAAACTCTCTCGCCTTTCTAAGTCCTTGTCATTTTCACACTGGAAGCTATCCAGTAGAGATGAGGGTTTAAACCAAGTCTCTCTCAAACCAGCTAAATACTCGTTAAGCTTTAAACCACCTGCCTCAATGCTAACGGCCTCACCTCCGACCACTCCCAGGTCAACAAACTGGACCTTAGAAAAGTCGTTCCGTATTGTGGCCAAAGAATCGGTTTTGATTTGTAAAACCACGCCAGGCTTTTCACAAAAAAGAGAAGACAGATTTTGCTCTTCAGACAAGCGTAAATCAAACCCGACATCACCGACAAAAGCCATCTCAAGAAGACATCCAATCAAACCACCTGCAGAAACATCATGTCCTGCTAATACCAATCCCTTGGAAATAAGTTTTTGGACTGCGTCAAAAGCCAGTTTTAGATCTTCAACAGAGTCAACATCAGGCACCTCATTCCCTATTCCACCTAAGGTCTGAGCCAAACTGCTACCACCAAGCGCATCTTTAGTTTGTCCTGAGAAATTAACATAAACAAGACTAGTGTCGGTATGATCTTTCAAGTCTGCAGTAATAGTCTTTTCGATATCTTTGACAGGAGCAGAAGCTGAAATAACAACCGTTCCAGGAGCGCGAACCTCAGCTCCACCCGGATAATTCATAGTCATCGAAAGAGAATCTTTGCCAGTTGGAACTGGCAAGCCTAAGGCAATAGAAAACTCAGACACCGCTTCAACAGCTCGGTAAAGCCTAACGTTCTCCCCTGGTCTTTTGGCAGGCCACATCCAATTTGCACTCAGAGAGACAGAGCTCAACCCATCCTCTAGTTCGGCAAAAACAATATTAGTTAAAGCCTCTGCAATAGCTAAACGAGAACCAGCCTGCTCATCTATAAGGGCTGCAATAGGCGCATGACCTATAGAAGTCGCTATACCAGCCCCTCCTTCATAGGATGAAGCCATAACACCCAAATTGTTGAGCGGAAGTTGCAAAGGCCCAGCGCATTGCTGGCAGGCGACTAGTCCGGTAACACTTCGATCAACTTTATTAGTCAGCCAATCTTTACAAGCAACACTTTCTAAGGAAAGTAACTTTTGCACCGTAGCTAATAAGTCTTGATTATTATTAATTTCAAGCTCAATAGCGGGAGTACCTATAGCTTCCGCCTCTCCTTCTAGTATGGTTGTCGGAGCAGAACCCAAGATAACCTCAAAAGGTAGATTCACGGGGTCTTGACTATTCGACCCTGCATCAGACTCTACAAATCGAAGAGTATTATCATCAGTGATCTCTCCAACCACATAAAAAGGTGCTCTCTCTCGAGTGCAAATTGCTTCTAGCTCAGCCAAACTTTCTTTGGCAATTATCAAGCCCATTCGCTCCTGAGACTCGTTGGAAAGAATTTCTTTAACTGAAAGTGTTTTGTCTCCGATTGGAAGCTTGTTTACCTCTATTCGCCCACCTCTCTCTTCAACCAACTCAGCCAAACAATTCATATGACCACCAGCTCCATGGTCATGCACCAAAACTCTAGGATTGGAGCCCCTCTCAACCAAAGACCGAATTGCATTAAAAACACGCTTTTGCATTTCAGGGTTTGGCCTCTGAACCGCTGATAACTCGAGTGCTGTTGAAGCGGCTCCGGTATCTACAGAACTCACAGACCCCCCTGCCATTCCGATTCTGTAATTATCGCCACCTAATACAACAATTAGCTGTCCAGGTTCAGGATCTCTCTTAATCGCATTGTCATCTGTAGTGTAACCAATTCCACCAGCTAACATTACTGTCCGATCATAAGCGTAACTACAACGTTCACTTTCTCCCTCAAAAACAAGAAGGGAACCGGTAATCAAGGGCTGACCAAACTTGTTACCAAAATCAGAAGCGCCGTTAGAAGCCTTGGTAAGTATTTCTCGTGGTGACTGGTATTTCCAACTTCTCTCACTAAATTTATTTTCCCAAGAAGCTGCTAAAGATCCCTCTAAACGGGGATAAGAAGTCATGTAAACAGCTGTTCCAGCCATAGGAATACTTCCACGTCCTCCAGCCATCCTGTCTCTAATTTCTCCTCCGCTTCCGGTGCTAGCCCCACTGAAAGGCTCAACAGTAGTTGGGAAATTATGAGTTTCAGCCTTAAGAGAAATAACGGTAGACTTTTTTGATAGACTAAAAAGGTTACAATTCCCGGGATGAAATAGGTTCACACCTGGCCCTTTCATGAAAGCGACATTATCTTTGTAGGCAGAAACCACGGTCTCCCCATTCTCAGCAGTGGTTTTTTTTATTAAGTCAAAAAGAGATTGATTTTTCTTATCTCCTTCAATAACAAAGGTTCCATTGAATATTTTATGTCGACAATGCTCGGAGTTTATTTGAGCAAAACCAAATAATTCCGCATCGGTAAGTTTCCTGCCTGAGCTAAGCACAAACTTTTCTAGAAATCCTATTTCCTCTTTAGATAGAGCAAGGCCGTTTTCAGAATTATAAGCTTCAATGTCATCAATCTCTTGTAATGGCTCCGGTTCTCGATCCACCAAAAGAGTGTTCGCACCTAAGGAAGAAAACTTGCTTTGAGTCATAGGGTCAAACTCAAAGCTCGATCCATCAACTAGTTTACCATCAATTATCTGCTGAAAGTTTTCGATTCTTTTGACTGAGCTAACACCTAGGTTGCCGGCTA
>CALIEE010000093.1 GCA_938022485.1 uncultured bacterium
TTCAGACACTTAGGGATCTATATTAGACCTTAGTATAAGCCTTAAAGTCTGAACCTAAAGTGGATCCATCAGGGATAAAGCTAGGGTTTCCCTGGACATTACTCAAAGCAACATGACCCTGACAGATAACGTCAGCTCCGAAAGTAATATCTCCCTGAACCTCTAAGCTTTGACAGCTGATCATAGAGGGCACGCCTTTTGGAAATCTAAGCTGAAAATTATCAACTGTTTTAAAAAACTCCTCATCCAAAGCAACTACGGGCAACTGGCGGCATGATGAATTTCGCACCATATTATGTGAGCCATCGAGATGAAAAATATCTGACTGAATTACCAGCAAGTCATTAGTCTTCTTAACCGGAAGAAACCTACTTCTAGGCACTCTGATCGCAATAGCTTTGTCAAAAACCTCAATAGCCGAGCCCATTGCTGTTTCTAGCTGCACTACTTTCTCAGTGCTCTTGTCGGCCGGATCAACATGCTTACTATTTCGAATGACAGGCAGCGGGAAAACCCCACTATGCTCTTCAGCTTTTGCAGCAAAAGCCTCTAAATCAATCCATAAAGAGTTGGTGTTAAAATACTTATGCTTCTGGATATTTTGAAAATTCGAAATATCTTCATTGGCGCATTGAGCGACCTCTCTTAAAATAAGTTTGCCAGAATCAGAGGCATAAGCAAGGTGCCCCCCTTTCTTATCGGATTCAGTACGATCGGCAACTTCCATCATAAAATCAGAGCCACTCTCAACGAAATATCCAAGTAAGTTAAGATCAAGGCTAGCCCCTAGGTTGTCAGCGTTTGAAACAAACAAATATCGAAAATCCTTGCCTCTTAAATCTTCGAGCAGTCCAGTTTCCAACAAAGCTGTATATAAGTCTCCGTGACCAGGTGGGCACCATTCTAGCTCAGAGTTTTCCGGAGAACTCACAGGACCAAATGTCTTAGAACTAATTTTAGGAATCCTGTTCTGTAAGAAAGAAAGGCGGACATTGCTCTTTTCAGAGTTAAAACCCTCAACTTGGGCAATCATCTCCAAGCTATCCTGCTCAGTGCGAAAGCTGTTCATCAATACCAATGGAACTTGGCAACCAGAGTCAGCACGCAAAGTAAGAATTTGCTTGGCAATAATTTCTAAAAAGCACAGCCCATCCTTTACCGGCAAAAGACTCTTCGCTCTATCAAGGCCCATGCTAGTTCCAAGACCACCATTAAGCTTAAGCACTACTGTCTTTTTAAGGGCTTCTCGGCCAGTGTTGGAACAATCTTTTAAATTTTCAATATCCGCGAGCTCACGAACCGGCTTGATGTCCTGTTCCTGGATTAAGCCGGGGGATGACTCAGAAAGGCTAGAGTAGAGGCGGGAAAAAGAGTTCTGTAGCAACTCAGAAGCTCCATCAGACTTTAACTTTTCAAGACACTTAGCAAGGCTATCAGAGGCCACTGAGACTCTTAGCTCCCTTAGAGAAAACTCTTTTTAAACTACAGCTGCAATTTGCTTACTTACTTTTTCTTTGATTTCGTCCAAAAAAACTTTTGAAAGCAGAATGAGAAAATACATTTTCTGGACTACCTTCAGTTCTATCCTTTGTAACACCCTCAACCTCAAACTCTAAAGGCCCCTCAGTCTCAACAATTTCAACACATTTCTGGGAGTCCTTATCAGCTCCTTGCAGAGCCCTCTCCTCAAAGTGCGACACGACATTGGCAAAAGCTACAAAGGCGTCATAAGGATTATCAAAAGGACTAAAATAAGCATGAACGTCACCATCTGAAAACCATTTAGTGCACATATAGTAAAAATGATCCGAGGTTAGAAGCTTTCTCCAAGTGTGAATAAGCTCCAGGTCACCACTTTCGCGCACTCTATCCGCAAGTCCAAAGGCTCGCTCTAGAGACCTCTGTTGCATGGAGTTCCCCCTCCAAGCTGTTAAGTCCCTTTCCATATCGGCCCAGGATGTAGTCCTTGAAAAAGACAACTCAGCCTTAGGTTGATAGCTATCTATGACTTCTGAAGGAGTCTTAAAACTCCACCAACAGTTCGCAAAAACTTTCTCTGGTAAATGATCTAGAAACTGAAATATCCCTGTATCTTCCCATTGATGCTCGCCAAATGTTTCGTAGTCCATAAAAAGATTAACCACTTGCTGCTCACCAGCTTGTTCATGCAGCCAGTAAGCGAATTTGTCGGCAGTAAGAGGATACTCAGCCCATCCACGATTTGAAAACCTAAAGGCAATGTCATCAGATAATTTATAATTCTTGGTAAGAATTCTCATCTCTTGACCTGGAACCGTATAAACAAGATTAGGATTTCGCCACTCCATGATGTCATCAGGGCCTTCAGTAAGAATCGCTTTATAACCCATCTCACTAACCATTCTACCGATATTGTCATCGTAGATTAACTCGGTATTTCTAAATACCTTTGGCTCGTAATTGAATAGGCGTTTAGTAATTCGAGCATGTGCTTGAACCTGTTCCTTGAATTCTTGCTCATCGTAACAAGCAGCCAGTGAATGATAATAAGTCTCCGCCACTAACTCCACGCAGCCCGTTTCTACTAGCTTCTGGAAACTTTCGATCACCTCAGGTGTATACAATTCCATCTGTTCTAAACAGACACCTGTAATAGCATATGATATCTTGAATTCACCTTTATGTTTCTCGATCAAACGCAACATAGTTTCGTTAGCTGGCAAGTAACACTTGTCAGCAACTTTTCTCATAATCGCTCGATTGGCTTCGTTATCGAAGTAATCCTCTGATCGGTTCGCCCATTCCCAACAGCGAAACTTCAATCTTGTAGGCTGATGAACTTGAAAATAAAAACAAACAGAAGGCATGTCTTTTCTCCTAAACCAATTGATTATAAACTTTTCGAGTACTTTCTGAGGAATGATCCCAAGTAATACCCTCTAGCTCTTTCGCTGCATTGCTAGCCAAATCTTCCCTTAGCTCCTGGTGCTTCATGGCAGTAACAACGTATTCAGCCATCAAATCCGTATCCCAAAAATCAGCTCTAAGAGTATTCCTTAAGACCTCACCCACTCCAGATTGCTTTGAGATTAGCGCAGGTGTGTTCAAGCTGGCTGCCTCAAGTGCAGAGATGCCAAAAGGCTCGGATACCGAGGGCATCATGTACATGCTGGCATTAGCTAAGGCTGCTTTAACTTTCGCGCCTTTTAAAAATCCAGGAAAAGATATCTGCTTTTCCAAACCAGCATCTTTAGCCATAGCTATACAACTTGGAAGCATGTCTCCTGAACCGGCCAGGGCAAACTTAATAGAACTATCTTTCCTAGCCACCTTTTCCGCACATCTGACAAACCAGTCTGGTCCTTTCTGAAAAGTGACCCTACCTAAATACACTACTAATTTCGGTCTTTGATTGTGTGCGATGGATTTTTTACTAACCCTAAATGATTCGCCTATGCCATTATGAACAACTTCCAACTTATCTAAGGGCACACCGTAACGTTTATTAACTATTGAAGCAGTATAATGGCTGACTGCAATCACCTTATCAGCGTTTTGCAAACCGTAACGCTCAACTTCCATAATTCGTTGATTTCCATTCTCGCCTGCCCGGTCAAACTCTAAGCTGTGAGCATGGACGACTAGAGGCTTATCGGAATAATGTTTTGCAGCGACAGCCGCAGGGTAAGTCATCCAGTCATGAGCATGGATTACTTGAAATTCATTGTCTTCAACGATTTCGCCAATCACAGATGTGTAGCGATTTACTTCTTCGAAAATATCTCTTCCATAGTGCCCAGCGCCAAGCCCTCCTGCCGCGAGCGCGTTAGATAATCCCTCTATTACTCTGCCCGTACCAAGTCCCTGATAACTTTCCTCATTCAGGTAAGGGGAAAGTAGAGATGGTATTTGCGTAAGCTTAAGGCTACCCTTCCTATCCGTTTCGCTAAATGACACAGCCCTAGGTTGTAAATCACCAGTACAGGAATGCAGGTTCATATGAGAAGCTTGCTCATCCCCAAATAAATGAGGAACAACGAAATTGATCCGAACACCATCCTTAGCCAAGGCTTTGGACAAACCTTCACATGCCGTGCCGAGTCCCCCACTGATGTGCGGAGGATATTCCCAGCCTAACATTAAAACCTTAACCACGGTGCTTCTTCCAAAAAATAAGATACAAATAACAGCGGAAATAGTTGAACAGACAACATGTCAGATTAGACTCAAGTTATTAGTTCAAGATTCCGAAATTTGAGGGTTTTAATTTGGCAAGAGCTTAAACTTGATTAATAATTCCAAATAATTACCTTTGCGTTCTCTGTAGCGGCCAAAAATAGCCTTTGTGCCCCACTCGGCCGGCCAACAAAGTGCATCCCTATGGCCTAGCCCTGTCATCGAAAACTATAGGGCTTACCGTTAGTTAAATGCCCAAGTAGTTCCAAATTTTTTATAAGTGAAAATACTAGGAAATGTCCCCAACAAGCGATCCTCAGAAAAAGACC
>CALIEE010000094.1 GCA_938022485.1 uncultured bacterium
TTACTGTATCGTTAACCTGTGTATTATCGTAGATATAACCGGCAATATGAGGAAGGCCATCACTAGCAACTCCAACATTAACATTATTGTCACGTATAGCTGTGTCACCACGATAGTTCATGTGAAGAGTGTTACCGGTGGCAACTATATTGAACCACTCAGACCTATCGTAATCGATAAAGGCCCAGTTACCTGACAAATCAGTTTTGTAAGCAACATAAACTCCAATTTGATCAAGACTCGAATTAGCATCATAGAATTTATCCAAGATAGCCATTCTATCAGTACTACCGTCAAACCTAAGAGTTGGATTAAAGTTATTGCTAGTTCCTGTGCTTATTACTTGACCGGGCCGTCTGGCGACCTCTCCCTGAAGAGCGTCATAGCTATTTCCACTTTGGTCAGCCCAGCGCTCAACCATTTGTCCATCAGTGGCCAGATTGATACCGTTGTCTACAAAAGCTTCCTGATCAGCTTTAAACCAAAGTTCCAGTCCTTGGGAAATTCCCCCCGGAGAGGAGCCTTCAATAACAAAAGTAGTTACCGGAAGAGCGCTAGAAACGTTTCCGCAGATGTCGGTAACTACAACTTGGCAACCTGAGAAAGTTCCCTGCGCTAGAGGTGCGCCCGCACCATCGCTGTCTAAGGTAACAGCATTGTTTCCGGCAACTGCTCCCGGACTGGCAGAGTTACAAGTACCGGAAATTACGGCAGTTCCCGCTTCTGAAGTTGAGTAAGTCCATGTTGGGTTCAAGTTTACTGTAGGAGATGGAACAGGTGTTACTTCGGCAAGCACTGGGGCTGTTGTGTCCACAACTAGATTTGAACTATCACCAAGATTATTTGGTGAACCAGGCAGTGCTGAGCTTGTTTGAGTATTCCCAGTCGCATCAGAAACTGACTCAGAGCTTATTGAAGCAACCGTCAGGTCTGCTGAGTCTTGCCCAGAGCCTGTAGCACCTACTGTGTAACTACCAGAGACATTGGCACCTGAAACTGAATTTAGAACAACGTTTTCTCCATTATCAAGGACAACTGTTAGGTTTGAGCCAGATGCAACGCTGCCATCGTAGGTGGCAGTAATGTTGATTACTTGTCCCGGACCAAATTTATCGTCTACAGTGCTACTGCTAAAAGAGACCAAACTTGGAGGAGTAGAATCAATAGTAAATGCGCTAATTGCTAGCGGCTGAGAAATATTCCCGACTGCATCTTCAACTATAAGCTGACAGCCTGAGAAAGTACCATCTGCTAAGGCCCCGCCTGAGCCATCTGAATCTAAAGTTATGGTATTTGTGCCATTATTTACGATACTAGTGGCACTATTGCATCCCCCAGACAAAGCTAAGTTGCCCTGTTCATCACTTGAGAATAGGTAGTCTGGAGTCGAGTCTCCTGTTGGCGAGGTCACTGGAGTAACCTCAACCAAAATTGGTGCTGTAACGTCTATCTCTATATTTGAACTATCCCCTAAATTATTCGGAGAAGTCGGGACAGAAGAACTATTCTGAACAAGACCGGCTAAAGAATTTACGTTCTCAAAAACAATTGAAGCAACGCTTAAGTCTGCAATATCTTCGCCACTGCCGGTGCTTCCTACGAAATAAGAGCCGCTAACACTTGAGCCGGAGGTTATAGTCAGACCGACAGTTGCGCCGTTATTAAGAGTTACTGTGATCGAAGACCCATTCACTAGGCCAGTGTCGTAATTTGCTGTTATATTAATCTGAGAACCTGGGCCGTAGGTACCATCCGCGGTGCTTGAAGTAAAACTCAGCAGCGCTGGCTCAGATATTCCAAAATAGTGAGAGTCATCTGAAACGTTAACCGTTAGGTTTTGGGAAGATCCAATAGCAGTTGCACCTGTAAAAGTTCCTGTATTCATGTATTGACCAGAAACCGCAGTGCCGGTTGCCTGGTAAACCCAGGTCTCACCTGGGTCTAAGTTTCCGTCATTGTCACTGTCCCCTGAAACAAGATTATTGACTGTTCCTAGGTCACTATCTACAAGAGAAGGACTACCAACTAGGGTGTTTCCTGTGTTGCTCACCTCATACTCCCAAGTCACTGAACTACCAGGAGCAAGATTTTGACCAGGAGCTGTATCTGAATCCTGACCATTGGTAGATTTTTCAATTGCAACAGAGGTATCAAAATCAACGACTGCTATTCCCCAGGGCATGTCTAGGGCAGAATTTCCTAGAGAAGTAGGGGAGCAAGAAGAAGTCGGTGTAGAGAAACTATCATCAACACTAAAATCCTGAAAATAGAGAGTATCATTCCTATAATCGATCCCCGTCAGCCACACGCCTTTATTATCGCAGAACTCTAAATCAACATTTCCACCATTTAAGTCAGCAGTACTTATTGTGTCGTTGATAGGATTAGTCCACCAGAGCCTATTACCTACAGTGTCCAGAGCGATTCCGTAAACTCGTCCACTATTAGGAACTAAAAGAGTAGGCGCACCAGCTAGTCCACAACCAGTTGGATCCATCTGAACTCTCCAGAGACCACTATTAATAACTCCGTAGTAGAGAAAACCGGTATTAGGGTCATATTCCACATCAGTGGCATTATCGGGCGTATTAATAATCGTAGTAAGACCAAAATTGCCCGTGCTTAACAGGCCGCATCTAATTGTTTCACCCGTCCAGTGGCCAATGAAAATCCTATCTTCCGCTGGATCAATATCCAACCCGAAAGGATTTCCAGTAGTGTTGTGCAGAACACCTGCTTGGCTTCCATCTAATCGAGCTCGCCATATCTGATTGGTCGTGAAAGCTGTCCAGTAAATAAACCCTGCCCCCTGATCCACTTCAATATCAAGCAAGCCTTGTCCAGCTGCATTAATTGTATCCAAATTGCTTCCATCTAGATCCGAGGTAAAGACACGGTTTCCAGGATATTCGGTGTGATAAAGCTTCTGAGTTTGAGCTTCGACGGTACTACCAACGCAAATAATAGCCATGAAGGCTAACGCAGCTGATCTAATTTTTTCCAAATTCAGTTTCATTTACCAAAGTCTAATCGTTGCTTTAACTATTGCCTGGATCAGATCTCCCTGAATTATATTCAATTCAATCCTACCAGTAGCTTGTCCGGCTGTGGCAGAAACACCTGCTATTGGGGTTACTTCGTAATCTATTGCGGCCCTGTTTAAAAAATCAGGAACAAATGGCTCATCTGTGCGATATCCTAGGTGTATTAAAGAAGATTGAGTTCCTGCACTGCTACCATCACTATCGTTAACGCAGGGAACTTCTCTCTCTATGACCCATTCCCCATCGGCCATGGTCGTGCCCTGAGGAACTAACTCCCCTGCTCCACCCCAGGTTCCGGTTAAAGTGTGAGTCCCACTAATTACCGTGGCTGCGAAGCGTGCTTCATGCACTGACCATCCAGTTTGAGGAACCACATCACCACCAGAATAAATAATTCTTTGCTTCCACCTTGAATCAATAGATGTATGAAAAAGAAGAACATTTCCGTCTGCAGAAAGAACAGTTCCATCTCCGAGAGGAGTGCCAGCAAAAAAATCAACTCCGAATCTATCCAGGAAAAAATTGTATGCCTGCAGCTGTCTTGAGGCAGCCTGGGCAGGTGTTCGCCCCAATATATTGACATCAAAATCACTTCCTGGAGGAAGAACATAGTTTGGTGTCATAGGATCGAAGACTCCTTCAGCATCCATCACCAAAAAACCGCTCAATCCAGCTGGGGTGGTCTGTCCGTTGAGATTACAACTAACTTGAGCATGGGAAATTGAAGGAAATGAGAGTGTGGCTACAAGCAAAGCGAAACCACAGGCTACTAGTAGCTGCCTGTAGTCTAAGTTTACCAAATTTTTAATTCGCCTTCTCCTCAACATGTTGTTTTTGCTAGTCTTAAACCCTTAAAACTTGACAATTCTCCCGTGCTAATAATGATAACGGTAGGAAGAGTCCAACTATTTAGACTATTCGAATTACTGGCATTTTTTTCAGCCTTTTGCTTGCAGACAGTTCAAAGATGCACAATTTGGAACAACTTTTGTTCAAAGGTGAACGATGAAATGGATTTTGAAACAGTTTGTGACAGGACCGATCAATTCACTGGTCTACCTAGGTCTTCCAGCCTCGATAGTCCTGCACGTACTGTTATATAAAACAGAGCTTTCCTTAAGCTCCGTTGATCAGCTGATCAATAACTTGGATCAATCGCTGATCGCTTCTATTTGTCTAGCTCTGGCTTTAAGTCTGGCTATTTTCCTCAGAGTGCAGTTTGCAAGAGCCTTTGCCACTCTTTTAGTTGCAGCCTTCATGATCAACACCATCCAGTGGATGCTACGAGACATCAATCCTGGCTTCATTGGAGAGAGCAAACAAAGAATAGAGGACTATATTTTATTCAGACTTTTGGCTTTGGATTTTTTGGTAATCATCTCCCTGCCAGTTCAGCATTGGGTTAACATTAAAAAACATAAATCAAACTAAGAATGCTTAGCCTTTTACATCTTTTTTATATAACTGCTGGCATAAAAAAACCCGCACCTAGTGCGGGTTTTTTATTTTCTGCTCGACTAGCTAACTAGTCGAGAGCAGCTACTAGATGAACAGCCGTAAAAGCACTGTCCAAGTCTAGGTCTTCGCCCTCAGCATCCAGCTCTGCCCACAGGTAACCACCTTCCAAAGAAAGAGCGATTCCTTCAGTGATCTGCTGTTGAACTCTGGCAGACAAGTGAAGACCAACGTCAGTGTCATCAACATCTACGCCGGAATTATCAGCATCACCGGAAACAATCATTAGGTCAGGTCCACCACCAACAAAAAGCTTAGTACCTTCACCGATAGGTGTCACATACTCAAGAGATAGCGGAACTCTCACTACCGTAAGGTCCAGGTTATCCTGGAAGAATTGACTTTCAGGAGTAAAGAAGAATTGCTCTCCGTCAATACTTCCCAACTCGGCACCGGTCCGTATGTTAAGCGGCAGGTCACTGTCAGGCTGATAATCAACCATAATACTTGGAGCAACAGCTGTGTCTTCACAAGTTAGGAAAAGAACATTCAATCCACCAGCAATGCCCAATCCAAAGTCACTTGACTCAACATCCAAAGAAACTGGTTCTTCCAAAGGAGGGACTGGAGCAGGCGTTTCTATAACTTGCGAAGGTCTTTGTATAATTTCCTCACGCTGAACCGGCTCTCTCACAGTTCTATTTCTCGGTTTGTTCCATTGCTCCCAACAAGGTTGTCCCGGGGCACACCCCCCAGCAAAAGCGGTTCCCGCACTCAACAAGGAAACAGCTAGAGCACCAACAATTGCTAAACGTCCAGTATTTTTCATTTGGATTAACTCCATTCTCAGTTAACTTCTTTCTCACAAGATCTTTTGCATGGCTCAAATTGAGGAGCATACACGCTAAAAACCCCCACCACCCTCGAAAAGCTCGGGGACCCTAGAACCCGGCACCCTTAAAGGGCTACCGTGTCCTTCCGTTGGACAAGGCTAGCATCCCTAAAGCACTGTGGTAATACATTTTTTAGCTCATTCAACTTAAAGGAGACAAGTCACATCCCGAATTTAGCCGTCAGAAAAGGGTCTAAATTAAGGTAATAATCTCCAATACTTAGTCTTGGGAGCTAAAATAAGCAGGTTTGACCGTAGGCCAAAAATAGAATTTTAAACTAATTTAATCGAGGCTAGTTAAGAAAATCGGGCTCTAAAATCAGTTTACTGCCCCGAGACAAATTCCAGTGATCGGAGGAGCCCCCTAAGACTTCTACAACATACTGGGCCGAACCCTTGCTAGGACGCCTCTTTGTTGTAAGGGGCTTGGCTCTTTTTTGAATAGAGTCAACAGTAAGGTTTTTACTGATGAAAATAATATCAAGCTCTACAAAAGTGTTCTTCATCCAAAAAGACCTAGGGCTATCATCTGGAAAAACAAAGAGCATTCCTTCAGTTGCTCCCAGTTCTTTGCGGTACATTAAACCACGTTGAATGCTCGCTTTTGTTCTAACCACCTCTAAATTCAAAGAAGGACTCTTTGAGCCATCCTGGTTGGTGAAGAATGCGGTGGTAGTCTCAGAGGACCTATTCCCCTGGCTTTGAGAACACGCAGAACTAAAAATTAAAAATGATAAGCAAAGAGTTGCTAAACTTAGGAAGCGAAACATTTACCCAGTAGCCTTAATAAAAATATCTAATCAAAGCTTTTCAATTAACTCAGGTAAGACATCATAAAGATCAGCAACAAGTCCGTAATCTGCAACTTCAAAAATAGGAGCTTCGCCATCTTTGTTTATTGCGACAATTACCTTAGAGTCCTTCATTCCAGCCAAATGCTGAATAGCACCAGATATACCAACTGCAATATAAAGCTTTGGAGCAACAACTTTACCAGTTTGCCCCACCTGCCAATCGTTAGGAGCATAACCAGAATCCACGGCTGCTCTACTGGCACCAATTGCTGCCCCTAGCTTATCTGCTAGCGGCTCGATAAGCTGAGCAAAATTTTCTTCAGACTTTAAAGCACGTCCTCCACTTACTACTATCTCAGCCTCAGTGAGCTCAGGTCTTTCACTTTCAACACTATCAAAAGAAACAAACTCCTGACCCTGAGCCTCTAGCGTAGCATCAGTTACAGCTCTAACCGGACATTCGCCGCTATCTTCGGCTGGGTCAAAGGCTGTCGACCTAACAGTTACAACATGAACATCAGTTCCTAGCTCGACGTCAGCAATAACGTTACCGGCATACATTGGCCGTCTGTACTGCTTGCCAGGGAGAAATTCCAGCACATCACTGGCCTGAGCAGCGGCTAAGCTCTGCGCAACTCGCGGCATAAAATCTTTTCCTGTTGTTCCCGAGAGAGAAATCACAGCTTTCGCACCTTCAGCTCCCGCGACCTTTGAGATCACATTTGCCCAGGAACAGCCGAGATAATTAGCAGCTGCCTCATCCTGTAAATATACTACTTCATCTAAACCAAGCTTGGATGCGGCCTTGGCAGCATCTTCAGTTCCAGCACTTCCAATTATGATACCCACTGCCTTATCGTAAGCATGGATTTCTTTACATTTAAGGGCTGCTGCTGCCGCAACTCTTGAGGCTTTGGTTAGTTGTCCAGAATTGTGTTCAATATATACCAGTATCATCTATATAACCTTTGCTTCATTCTTGAGTTTCTCAACCAGTTCCTCAACGGACTCAACTTTGATGCCAGCTTTTCTCTCCTCAGGAGGAGCAACTTTGACAACTTTAACCACTGGCGCAGCTTCCACCCCAAGGTCTGAAATTGAAATCTCTTCAAGTGGTTTTTTCTTGGCTTTTACAATTCCGGGAAGAGATGGATAACGCGGCTCATTTAATCTTAAATCTGTTGTAACAACAGCAGGCAGAGAGACCTTGACGGTTTCAAGCCCACCATCAACTTCTCTGGTTACATTGGCAGATTTCCAGTCTCCCGCAACTTCAAGTTTAGAGGCAAAGGTTGCCTGAGGTAGATTTCTCGCGCTCGCCAATAGTTGACCTGTTTGACTAGCATCACTATCGATTGCCTGCTTACCCATTATCACCATGTCATAGCCATCGCGCTCGACTATTTTATCAAGCACCTGACTTGCAACAAAAGAGTCGGTCTCGGAGTCACAAACCACTAGAATCCCCTTATCAGCTCCCATAGCTAGTCCAGTTCGAAGTTGCTCGGTAGCCTCAGATGGTCCCAAGCTTAGCACTGTAATTTCTACTTCAGGGTTTGCCTCTTTCAATCGCACTGCTTCTTCAACAGCAATCTCGTCGAAGGGATTAACAATCCACTTGATTCCGTCTTTTTCAATTCCGGAGCCATCAGACTTAACTTTGATTTTAATTTCGTAATCAGGAACCCGCTTAACGGGGACAAGTATTTTGGGCATGTTAGGTCATCACTTAAAAAATTGATAAGAGCGCAACGAGAAGCTAGGGAACTCCTAGCCTTCTTCTACAGATACTATGATGACTAATTGAAAGGAAAGGTTTTAGAAACAGCCCTAAATTAACAACTCCGAGAATAATTTCACAAAACCACAACCATTTCTGGTTTTTTTGATGTAAGTTTAGGTTGTCCCTAAATCAAGGGTGGATCTAATTACATATTTTTAGAAAGTGCCGAGAAGGCTAAACCCTAACTCTCTTCGGTCCCTTCAGAACCTTCCTCGACTTTCTCTACTGGCGGGGGAGTCTCTTTAACCGGAGGCTTAGTGAAACGTCTGGTGATTCTACCCTTAGTTAAATCGTAAGTAGAAATTTGTACCAATACATGGTCACCTGGCAAAACTCGGATATAGTACTTCCTCATTTTACCCGCCAAGTAGGCGATGATTTCGTGGCCGTTTTCACACTCTACTCTAAAAGTAGTATTGGGGTAACACTCTTTGATTACCCCGTTCAATTCAATGTAATCTTCTTTTCCCATCTATTCTGCCTACTCCTCAGAGGAATTTCCGTTTGGGGATCCAGCGACACGACCTCTACCTCTCGAACCAGATGGTTTTCTGCCTCCACCACTACGAGAGCTACTGCCTCTTTTCGAAGAGCGCTTGTTACCGTTTCCATTTCCCCCTCCACCTCGTGACTTACCTCCCGAGCTGTTACCACCACTAGAAGACTGTCCGAACTGGTGGTGGGTTAAAGGAATATAACCTGGTGGGTATTTTGTATTAGACATTTCAAACTTTCCTTTTTGGTTTCTAAAAAAATTAAAACTAAATCGTGAATACTTATTCAGGCAAATGCTATTCGTGCAAATCACCAATTTGTCTGAATTTTTGATAACGTTGTTCCATCATCTCCGGCAGTGGCATTCCAGAAAGCTCAGATAGATGTTTTGCAATCGCGCCTCTCACCGCTTCAGTCGCACCGGAAAAATCCCTGTGAGCCCCTCCATCAGGTTCAGGAATGACCTCGTCGACGATTCCTAGCTCTTTAAGTGCAGGAGCAGTGACCCTTAAAGATTCCGCAGCTTGCTTGGCATATTCTGGAACTTTCTCTGGGTCACTCTTCCCCCAGAGAATAGAAGCACATCCTTCTGGAGTTATAACCGAGTAAATTGAATTTTCAAGCATCAATAAACGGTCACAAACACCAAGAGCCAATGCTCCTCCACTACCCCCTTCTCCTATAACGGTAGAAATTATTGGTGTCTTTAATCCCGAGAGAACCTGAAGACAGCGAGCAATAGCCTCAGCTTGACCTCTTGCTTCAGCTTCTAGTCCTGGATAGGCACCTTGAGTATCAATAAAGAGTAGCAATGGGAGTTTAAACTTCTCAGCCAGCTTAAACAAACGCTGGGCTTTTCTATTGCCTTCGGGTTGAGTCATTCCGAAGTTTCTTTTTACCCTCTCCTGGGTACTTCTTCCTCTCTCATGACCTACGACCATCACAGGCCGCCCATTAAACTTACCTATACCACCAACTATGGCAGAGTCATCAGCAAAAAGCCGATCTCCATGAAGCTCAATAAAATCTGTTATAAACGAGTCAATATAGTTGCTCGTAAACGGTCTTTCGAAATGTCTGGAAATTCGAACAGTTTGATAAGCCGTCATGTTACCGTAAACATCATCACGGGCTTTCTGCAGTTTCCTCTGAAGCTTTTCTACTTCAGCAACTCTAGATAGATCACCCTGCTCAACCATTCCTCTTAAGCTAAGAAGCTCTTTCTCTAGCTCCACAACAGGCTTTTCAAAATCTAGAAACTGATTAAAATCGACCATTAAAATTTTCACCCAAGTTGGTAGTTTATCAACACTGCCCAGAGCAAAGTCTCACCCTTAGATAAGTTAAGGATGCTCTTCCGGGAATCCAAAAAGGTTCCCCTAAATAGTTTCGAATATTGGGAAGTTGGCTAACCAAGCCTTTCAAAAGCCTAAATGCCCTCAACTGTCTGGACTTAAAGCTTAACATTCGTAAACGGCAAGAAAAAAACCTGGCCCGATAAATCTTCACCTGAGCCCTTTTCTAGAAAACCCTTTAAAAAGTTTTCTACTGCCATTTCACTTCCGAATCGTTCACCGATTAGGGCTGAAATATCACATATAGATGAGGGCTCCAAGCCCTCACTAGGCCCTATATCTATATAATTCCAACCCAATTTTGATGGTTGATTTCTCCACCAAGTTAACTGCCTCTTGGCCAGTCTCCGAGTATCCTTCTGCATTTCCTCAACAGCCTGCGCCTTAGACATCTCGCCGGAAATAAACTGAGCCGCATGCCTGTAGCCAACTGCACTAAGCTGCTTACAATTAGGGTATTTTTCCAGAATAGCCTCAACTTCTTCAACCAATCCAGATTCCCACATTGAGACAACCCTAATATTGATCTTCTTGTAGAGTTCTTCTCGCTCAGGAAGCAAAGCGATCACCAAAAAAGGTTTGCCTTCTGAACTATAAACACTCTGGTTTGCATGCTTGAGCTGAAGCTCCCTAATCGAACTTCCGGTTTCAAGAAAGCAAAGGATAGCTCGGCCAGTTCTGGCTCTGTCAGCAGGCTGTATTTCAGCTGCAGAAACCGGATCTATCTCCTCAAGCCAGCGGTGAAGCTCCAAAGCAAAATATTGCTCGCCATGTTCATGGAGCAAGCTTTTACTTCTTGCCTCAAACTTAGCTTTGACCTGTTCAGATACAGCAGTGTCATCAATGAGACCATGAATTACTGATTGCAAATATAGACCTGAACCCCCTGCCAAAATCGAGGCCTTTCCACGTCGAGATACCTCCTCAATTTTATTTCTGGCTAAGCTGGTAAAACTCCAAGCATCAATTTCCTGGTTTGGCTCAAAGCTGGAAAGAAGATGATGCCGAATTCCTTTCATTTCTTTCGCTGTGATTTTCCCAGAGCCAATATCAAGTCCGCTATAAAGTTGAACACTGTCGACATTAATGATTTCAGCATTTAGATCTATGGCAAGCTCTACCGCCAAGTCCGATTTTCCACTAGCAGTAGGACCGGATATTCCTATCAAAGGGAAGTTGCTGTTCATTCGCTACTAACCAAAACTTAAGGAACTAGCCCAGTCGACCAAAGCGGTCTTCCAGCTCATTTTTGGTGAAGTATTGAACAACTGGTCTACCGTGAGGGCAAAAAGCAGAACCATTGGTAGTTTCCAAACTACTAACTAGGCTCTCTGCCTCTTCTCTCTTCAACTCTCTCCCTGAACGAATCGAGCCATGACAAGCCATTCGCGCAATTATATCGTCCCAAGCTTTCTCAACATCGGAT
>CALIEE010000095.1 GCA_938022485.1 uncultured bacterium
ATCTGGTATTTATTTCGTACCAGTCTTTTTGGGATCGTATTGAAAGGGCATGAGAGAGAATTCTCCTGTGTTCACTGGATAGCTCTTTTTCCATTTTCAAAACAATATTTCTGAGATCCTCAGTGAGTTCTACCAGAGTCATTAGCAGAGAGAACTCTCGCTCCGAGCAAACAGGTTCTTGTTTGTTAGGGTCAATTTGATTCATTAGACCAGCCCAGATGGTACAACCTAGAATCTCAGGAAGATTTATATCTGGTTTCACGGCTAGAGGCTTCGGTATTCCGCGATGGCTGTAGTCAATACGGCAGGCCGTTACTTTTTGTATAGACGGGCTCATTCCGACAGAGACTTCACTAGCGAATTGACAAATTCCCTGAAGCGATTCATCCATTTCTTTATGGGAGCAAAGAAATTGATGGGCAGCACTGATCAATCTCTTTTTTTCGTCAGGGAATTTTTCGTATGCAACTTCCCGTGATAGCGACTTAGCAAGTGTTTTGCTATCACATTCTTCATTGCCGCATATGGCATCGACAAAGGCTTCTTCGGCTTCTACCAGAGATGCCGCGGAGTGGGTGGACCAGCCAATCAAAACTACAAAAAAGAATACTGTTCTATAGAGTTGTTTCATCTGTCTTCCTTTCTTGGGTTGAATGGAAGACTTGGAGACTCAAGACTTCAATTCAACCCAAGTTGGGAATGCAAAACCTTTTTACGACCCGGCCGCTTTTCCTGTCAGATTACGTTAACGCAAAAATTAGTCAATTTTCGCTAAGAACCTGAACTTATAGCGTTCATAACTATTGAATTTAGCAGCTCTTTTTACACTAGGTAGAACAGGAGCCATTACAGTTTTCTTTGCGGCCTGGAAGATACGGTCTTATCTTAGCGAATACAATATATCCAAAATCACAGATCTGCTTTAACACTGGCAAGCCAGTGAGGTTGAAGACGGTGCTGTAGGGTGTGTGTTTGTAAAGTTTTCTAAAGACTTCCATACCTGTTACCCATTCCCCGTCTTCGGTCTGAGCGTGAATTTCTGCCATTAGCTCTTCCTTAGTCTTACCTTTCGGGGCTTTGTAGTCTTCAGGGCTAATGTCCACATAGCTGACGAGTTCCGGTTTGGTGATAGACTTGAGCATATCGACTTCTATTTTACAGACTGGGCACGCTTCATCGTAGTACAGAGTTAAAGCGTCTTCAGATTTCTTACCGGTTTCTTTTTTAGAAGTACTTTTTTTCTCTTTCTCTTTCTCTGTAACAAATTCTAGGTAAGAAAAATCGTTTCTAACATCCTTGTTTTTTCGTATTCGGGTTAATTTTCTTTTCTCTACAAGAGCAGCCCCAGCTAATTGATACCCGTCACCTTGGAGAGTGCCTACTGTACTACCAATTTCTTTAGCTATTTTAATAGCATCTTTTACTATGCTGCGAGTAAAAGCCTTGCTAAGGGTTGCTCTAGGCATTCCAAAAAGTGAGTAAAGAACTTGCTGCTTGTCTTCAATTTCAAAGCAATCTTTGAGTTTCTTTTCCTCTATAAACTTTTTAAAGCTTTCCTCCTCTCCCATATGAACTAGAACTGGAGTAATTCCTTTTTTGTTTAAATTTTTATATTCGTCTGTAGTTTGTTTCAAAGCTTGCTGGCAAAAAGTGCAGCCAAAGTGTCTCAAAAAGATAAAGAGTAGATCGTTATCCTTTGATGCTTTGTAAACTTCGGAATAACTGTTGAAGGTCGACTCTGAAAAAGAATTTTGTATTCCTTGACTCTTCCGCCAGTTTTTATTGATCACCTTGAAAAGAATTAAAGAAAAAGGAACCCACCAAATAAGGTCATTAAAGAGAATTATCCAAAACATTCCTGTTGAACTTTCGCCGGTGAAAAGTCCCCAAAGGTACCCGATAGGTCCAAAGATTTTTCCAACAAGTCCTATTGCGACTATTGGCCAGTAGCGAGAAATGTCAGTACTTGAAATAAGGTAAGCCACTCCGTAAAGAGCGACGATCATTCCAATGCATTGCCAGAGATTACCGTTAACAGCATCAAGCCCTGTTAGAGCGAAATAGTGAGATGGGAAAAAAATGGCCCAGAGTCCAAAAAGGATATTGTAAACACCAGCAAGCATAAGCACGACCTGAGGCCAGCCGGAAATAAGAGGAGAGTGCTCAGAAGCCAGCTCTTTGAACTTTGTAGGGCTTGGTAATGATTTTAATGACATCGTTTTATCCACTCTTATTCTAGATGTGCTATAAGCTTTTTCGGCTTGCTTATAAAGTTACTGCAGTTTTTGTTGTTACGGAAAAGTTGTAGAAATACAGCATTAATTTCTATAGTCTAGGAGCGTTGTTTGTCTGCCAATAGATCCCCAAGTTTAGGCCTAGTTGCTGGAATTGTTTTTTTTATCCTAATCCTGCTCTGCCCAGCTCCAGTGGGTTTAAGCTCTTTGGGTCTAAAAGCTGCAGCTGTTGCCGTGCTGATGGCAATCTGGTGGCTTAGTGATGCAATTCCTATGGGAGCCACTGCCTTACTGCCTTTGATACTTTTTCCCGTGCTGGGAATAGGAGAGATTAAAAATTATTCAGGTAGCTATACTCACCCTAACATTTTTCTTTTTATGGGTGGTTTTATGATTGCGATGGCAATGCAGAAATGGAACCTCCACGAGCGAATAGCTGTAAAAATTATTTCATTAGTCGGAGACGGAACGAAAAGAATGTTAGCGGGATTTATGCTGGCAACTTTTTTTCTTTCAATGTGGATCTCAAACACAGCCACTACTGTGATGATGATACCGATCGCTTTAGCGGTTGTTTCTCAGGTTCAAGATCCAGAGCGTCGACGTGTCTTTGGATTGGTTGTTTGTTTGGGAATTGCCTACGCCGCCAATGTCGGAGGAATCAGCACTCCTGTTGGAACACCACCGAATCTAATATTCTTAACTCAAGTCGAGACTTTATTTCCTGAAAGGCCAGAGATTAGCTTTGTCGAATGGATGAGCTTTGCCGCACCTATCTCAATTAGTTTTGTGCTTTTAGTTTGGGCTTATTTAGCTTTTTGGGTTGGAAGAAAAGCAGGAGCTAGCACTGGTCTTGGAGGGGAAGTTATTCAGAGTAAGCTATCATCACTCGGTAAAATGTCAGGCGGGGAGAAAGGGGTGGCTTTGATTGCCTTGTTTACTGCCTTGTTATGGATATTTCGCAGAGACCTAAACTTTGGAGTGTTTAGTATTCCTGGGTGGAACGCGCTTTTAGGTCTTCCGCCAATTCATGATGCCAGTGTGGCGATACTTGGAGCTTTAATGCTTTTTTCTTTTTCTAGCTCAGGGGAGAGATTGCTTAACTGGGAGTGGGCCAAGAGAATTCCTTGGGAAGTACTGCTTCTTATAGGAGGTGGCCTAGCGTTGGCTGAGGGAATGAAGTCTACTGGTTTAACTGAATGGATGGCTAGTGGTCTAGTTAGTTTAGCTGGTTCTTCTCAAACTCTAATTGTTTTTTCAGTATGTTTGTTCTCTACTTTTTTAACCGAAATGTTTTCAAACTCACCTGCAATTGCCATAGCGCTTCCAATTCTAGCCTCAAGTGCAGAAGTTATGCAGATCGATCCTTATTTACTGATGATTCCAGCTACGCTCTCGGTATCTTTTGCTTTTATGATGCCAGTGGCAACTCCACCTAACGCCATAGCAATGGGTGGGGGCTATATAAAAATTAGTGACATGGCTAGAGCCGGCTTTGTACTCAGTGTGGGCGGGGCTATTTGGATTACCCTGCTGACCGGAGTTTTGCTGTAGAAAAATTTATGAAAAAGAAGAAACGCTGCGCCTGGGTAAACCTCAACAATACAGTTTATATAGATTACCATGACCGAGAGTGGGGGAGGCCGGTGCATGATGACAAGCTTCACTTTGAGATGTTGACTCTTGAAGGTGCTCAAGCAGGTCTTAGTTGGGAGACCGTCTTAGGTAAGCGAGAACGCTACAGAGAAGTTTTCTTTAATTTTGATCCCAAGAAGGTGGCAAACATTTCTGAAAAGAAGGTTAGTCAACTGTTAGAAGATACGGGTATTATTCGAAACAGACTAAAGGTGGAAAGTACTGTCTCAAACGCTAAAGCCTTTCTCGTTACTCAGAAAGAGTTTGGCTCTTTTGATAAGTTTATTTGGAGCTATATAAATGGAAAACCAGTTGTTTCGAGCTTTAAAACTCTGAAAGATTATCCTTCTAGTACGGAGCTGAGTACTAGGATTTCAAAAGATCTCAAAAAACGAGGCTTTAGATTTGTTGGCCCGACAATAATTTACGCTTATCTCCAGGCGGCTGGCTTGGTTAATGACCATTCTAAGGACTGCTATCTTTTTGGTAAAAAACTTAAGAGATTGCCATCTAATAGATAGAAGTATCGAAATTGGTGCACCCGGAGCGATTCTCTCGCTCTCTTCGGGTCGAGAGTGCCTAGTGGCACTCTCTTTGGAGCTTCGCTCCAAACCCTCATCGTCCCCTTGGCTCGTAGCCTGTTTAGCTACCAAGTGAAGAAGGTAAAAGTATCGAAATTGGTGCACCCGGAGCGATTCGAACGCCCGACCCCTTGGTTCGTAGCCAAGTGCTCTATCCAGCTGAGCTACGGGTGCCTTGGTGTAACCTAAAATATCATCAACCTAAGTCTTTGGTTCTCCACCGCACTTGGCCCAAGTAATTAAGAGAAAGTGCTTTCGCATTTTCGCTGTCCTACCAACGTTTGGCTATTCCAACAACCTATCGGTTTTATGGGCCAAACGTTCTATCCAGCTGAGCTACGGGTGCATACCGGTTGAGGCTGCGCAGACTACCTAAATTTTGAGCCTCGATCAATTCGAGTTTAAAGCCCTATTTTGGTTAATATTTGTTATTTAAGTTGTTAGAATAGGCTTGGGTTTTTCGACAGTTAGAGGTGTGGTAGTCAATAGTCTTAGAAAAGAGGGTCATATGTTTATTGTTAAGGTACCAAGAATTGGCTTTACTGGGGCTGGGATAGTTTTCCTCTTAGTTTTGGTGCTTGCTTTTGCCACTTCCTGCAAAACCGGCTCAGAAAAGAAAGTAGAAAAAAGGTCTGAAGAGATCAATCCCAAGATCCAGTCAAAAACTGCGGTTCAGAGGAAAAAGCCAATTAATAATTCAGGCTCTAAGTGGCAGGAAGCCCAAATAAATGCCTACAATCCCTTTGGTCTGGTCAATAGTGAAGACTGCCCTAGACTTCCTGGTTTGTTTTTCTTTCAAACGGAGCAGGGGTGTGAAACTTACATTCCAGGCTCAGGAAATAAAAAAGAGATTAATCGTCAGCCAGTTTTCCGATATAGCGTTCCACTTAAGTTGAACGACTCAGGTCAACCAAATTTCAAGCCAGATCCAAGCGTGCAAGCTTCCTGTAATGCCAATGTTAAAATTAGAGTCTTGGTGGCGGACTTAGCTGGCAAGAGACAAGTTGAAGTTGTAGCTGGGTCGGGCGAGACGAATATTCCTTTAGAGATAGACATTCTTAGCGACAGCGTAATTTGTCGGGTTAGATTGTTCTAGCTTTTAGATATCGGCGAGTTCGCAGTTCTTTAGCATGCTTATCCACATCGCTTAGTCCCGACTATTTCCATTTGAATTACTGGTATCTTGGGGTAAAGTCTTCAAAGCAATTAGGTAGTATTTCCCGGCTTCAAAACTTTTTCATAGGTTTTTGAGCATGGGATGGGTAAAATTTATCAAGGAGATAGTTTGATGATTAGCAAAAAAGCAGCAATGCTTCCTTTAGCTTGTGTTTTGGCACTTGGTGTTCAAATTGGCACCTCAAATGCAGCGGATGTCCCAGTTTCGGTGGACGGTCCTACGGGAAGTTCTATTGTAGGACCGGAAGACCGCCTTCAGGTGAACCTGGATGCTGGAAAAAGTGTGAGCTGTACTTTATTTCCGAACATTAGCCCGTTCGTTCTTGGCGGAGTAGGAGGATCGGTAGGTTTTTCTAATTTTATTTTCTCTGGCCCTGAATCGGGACCAATGGGGACTCTTAATGGCGCTCTTTCTCCACAAATTACTGTGGGTGGCATTGACACTAACAACAACGACAATCGGATTAGTTTCACTTCCATGACCGGTGGTCCGCATTTCTTTGGTTTGAACATTATGTCCGATTCGGGTTCAGAGTCTGGGTCAGAGTCTGGGTCAGAGTCTGGAGTAGACGCTGTACCTGGTTTTCCGGTGAACTCAGTGCTCGTAGACTTTAACTGCCAGGAAACAACTTTATATGGAGCTTTTAATACAAACGCTAACCCTTTCAATTTCTTAGAGATTGAAAATGTAACAACAGGTGATGTGGAGTTGACAGTTACTCTGATTAACTTTGACGATACTTTTGAATCCCCAACTGGGCAGTTTAGCGCGGTTCTAGGTGCTAGCTCCAGATCTGACTTTAGTGTTCATGACCTAGTTGGGCCCCTAAGATTTGGCTCAGTCATTGTTAGTCATAATGGACCAAAAGGCTCTATTAGAGGAAGAGTGAGTCAGTATCGTGCGACGGATACTGGTGGACTAGACCTTTCAACTAGCGTGCCTCTTACTGGTAATTAAGTTGTCCTTACTATTCTTGAAAGGCAGGGTGTTTACCCTGCCTTTTTTTATGCTTTTTTTTGTCCCGTGTATGCAGAGTGAGGCTGAAGAGTTTTTAGTACCAGAAGTTCTAGCCTCTAAGGTTTTGTATCGAGATGGTTGTAAATTTGCAGTCTATAGTTCCAATCGAGACAATTTCCTAGCTCCTTTCCTTTCTAGGATGGAGGGAGACTTTTTTCAGGCCGGGAAAAAACTCACAAACTTAGGTGAGATTCACCTTTTAGCCAGCGACTTATCGCCTAGTTGTGATCGGCTTGCTTTAGTTGCGGATCAAACGGCTAGCGGCAACTATGATGTGTTCATTTATAGTTTTGAGAATAAAACCCTTAAGAATTTGTCGAGCTCTGTTAATACCGACGATGGAAAGCCAATTTTTTCGCAGTCCGGAAGGTTTTTAGCTTGGCTTTCTTCTGGACAGCTAAGAATTGAAAATCTTCAAATCCCCTCAAGCCCTACATTATTTAGAAACCTGATTTGGTCTGTTGATGATAAGAGTTTATTTCTAATCGATACAGAGGGTTCGATTTGGAAATATGACTTAAGCCTCAAGCTATTTCTTAAGCTTTTTAAGAGTAAGAAGAGAGCAAGTTTAATTTCAAAAATGTTGCTCTACGGTAATAGCCTTTATTTTAATTCAGACTTTGATGGAGAGTTTAGCCAAATCTATAGGCTAAATATTAATTCGAGATTAGTCGATACTGCCGTTGAGTCGTCTTGGGATAAATATCCTGAACTGATTGACTCTGAGGGGAACCTAGTTTTTAGGGAGAACGTAGAGGGCAGCTACCTTTTAAAAGTAAAAAAGGGTGAGAAGGTAGAGACTTTGTTTGAAGAACCAGGGGTTCTCTATTCAGTTTTCAGTTTGTCCAATAAACTGTTGGCTTCTTTTGCCTCAGATAGGCTGCCGTTGAATTTGGTAGAACTATCCAATCCCAAGAAAGGGTTATTGCCTAGTCTAAATCCTCGACAACTACCGGAGAGTAAAGTTTTTGTATCCAAGGAGGGGTGGAAGCACCCAGTATATCAGAGCAAAAAGTCTACCGGCGACAATGGGAAAATTGAAAACTGGGTGCTTTGGCTTCACGGTGGTCCACATGAGCAAGTTTCCCCTAGGTACAATCCCTTCTTTGATTATTTTTCGAGCAAAGGCCTTTCGATACTTGCGCTAAATTACCCTGGTTCCACAGGTTATGGTAATAGTAATGAGTTGCGTAAAAAGACCTCAGAGCAACAAGGGGCGATTCAGAGAGAGTGGTTAGAGACTGAGATTCGAAGGTTCAGATCGGAATATCCTAATGCTAGTTTCAAAGCACTGGTTGGAGTTAGCGCTGGGGCTGGATTAGCTCATTTTTTGGCTGGACACTTGGAGGAGAAACCCAAGCTAGTTGATTATAGTGGGCTAGTAACGACAAAAAACTTAAAGAATAAAGTTGTCCAAATGAATCTAGGGAAGAGGACTATTTTTTTCTTTGGGGAAGAAGACTATGTTTTTAAAAATCCATTTCGAAAAACTCTTTTAAGAGATTTTGAAAAGCATGGAGCCAAGGTAGTTAAATTCCCAGCCGAGGGCCATTACTTACGAGCAAGAGAAAGTATGAAGCAGGTTTTTGAGTCCTTAGACCGAGTCTTATTTAATTCCCATTGATGCTCTGTTCTTTTTAATCCTGCTTAAGTCTCCCTGAAAATGCACAGCTTGGAATTTATTTCCGAAAACCTTATGCACCATTGCCCCTTTCGCAGCCATCTCATTGGCTTCTTTGTTTTTTCCTAACTTGGCTAAAAATAAAGCCGAGTTTTGATAGTAGCGAGAGATTTCAGGTTTATTATTTATGGCATTTTCTAGGTATGAAATAGCTCGTTCGTAATCTCCTGTTTTGCCGACGGCGAGAGCTAGGTTATTCCAGGCATCAGCAGAATGAGGGTAAAAGCTAGTTACTTGTTGCCAGGTGCTTTTATGGTTTTGATAGACTTTGTTTTGATTGATTACCGTAGCTGTCATTAGGGCTAAAATCGTTAAGCCTCCGATACTGAGGGTATTTTTATAAAAAGAGTGTCTGAACTTATCGAGTAGGACTGAATAGATGTGAGAGGCTATGAGGCAAAAAAATACTAAGGATGGGTAGAGCCTCCATTCTCTTACTATTTCATTTTTTGGGAAAAAGGTATTGGTGGGACTGAGTAGTAATAGAAAGCTCCCTAAAAGAAGCCCTGCAGTGAAATACCTTCGACAACCTAGGAAGAGTAGGACTGCTAGGAGTATAAAGCTCCCTACTATAACCTCTAAGGAATCAAAACCGGAAAATAGAGGTAGGTCGTGCAATAGAGCTGTCTGAAACGGAAGAATAAAAAATGAGGAGAGAGCGGACCAGTTTCCTAATTGTGAGAAAAGAAAATCTTGGCGACTTATTGTCGCGGTAGAAGACAAGGGCTCGGCGTAAAACTTTACCAAAACAAGGCTTGGGACAATTGCTATTGTTAGTAATAGCAATATTTTTGGCTTAAATTTAATTCGTTGCTGACAGTATAGAATCCAAAAAGCTAGTAAGGGGTAAATTGCTAGAGTCTGCTTAGTTAAAATCATCAAAAGAAATAAACAGGCCTGAAAAGCAAAACCCTTTATGTTCCAAGCTTGCTTAGTAACTAAATGATTTAAGGCAACTAGCAAAAAGAAAGTTGCTAGCGAATAGTTACGGCCAAAGATTTGACTAGTAGTTGCTGTGGCAAGTGGATGCACTGCAAACAAAAGAGAAGCAGGAAGGGGAGGGATCGCGAGTCTGGCTGCCAATTGAAAAAGCAGGAAAGTGTTTAGCAGGTGAATTATAATATTTACCAGGTGATAACCTTCGGGAGAAGCGCCTAGAAACTCATGATTAAGAGCGTAACTTAGAACAGAAATAGGTCTCTGGGTTAAGCCTTTTGGTGTTAGCATGCGTTCTTGAAAGGTTTCGATGCTCGTAGCCACTGAGCTATTTTGGATACCTCTTACTTCTGAGTAGTAGAAAGGAATAGACAGGGCCTGCCAGTATATTAGAGGAACCAGAATCACTGGCATTACCCAAGCCCAAGGATGTTGAGCTACTCTGGAGATAATCGTTCTCATCGTCTAATTATCTCAGGCTTTTTAGGGAGTGTCACATTTTGACAATCTGCCCTTGGAATTCTTAACTAATTTTGCTTGTTTTCTAGTTCTTCCCAGCGCTTATAGCTGGTCTCGATAGTGGCCTTAGTTTCGGCTAGCTTCTCACATAGGCTGGTGAGTTTATCTTGTTCACCGTTTTCACCGGCTTTAGAGATCTGACCTTCAAGCTCTTCAACCTGAGTTTCGAGATTCAATATTTTTTCTTCCATACTGTCGAACTCTCTTTGCTCCATGTAAGAGAGTTTTTTCTTTGAAGAGGATGTGGGCTTTTTACTTTCCTTCCTTTCCTTACTGGTGTTCTCATTGTTGGCCCGCTCTTTATTAGCCTTGGCCTCTTTTTTGCTACTTTTGCCTCTTAGTACCTGGTCTTCCCACTGGGAATAATCGGCATAGATCTCAGCTCCACCCTTTCCATCAAGGCCTAGAAATTTGGAACATAGCTTGTTAATCAAGTAGCGATCGTGAGAGACGAGGACCAAAGCGCCGTTATAGTTTTCCAGGCTTGCCTCAAGTATTTCCAGTGTTTCTATATCTAAGTCGTTTGTAGGCTCATCCAGTATCAAGACATCAGATGGTTGAAGGATTAGTCTGGCAAGCCGAGCACGAGATCTTTCTCCCCCAGAGAGAGAGTGGAAGGGTTGTTCCAGTTGTTCAAAAGCGAACTGAAATCTTTGAGCCCAAGATGCTACGTGAATAGTGTCACCAAGATATACGACACTATCACTGTCCTCTGATAAAAAATCTTTAAGTGTAGTCTTAGGGTCGATTGTTTCTTCAAACTGGCTGAAATGGGCAATGCTCAGTTCAGGGGCGAGCTTTATATTGCCAGAATCTGGTTCAATGTTCTCAGAAAGAAGATTCACAAAAGTCGATTTACCAGAGCCGTTTAATCCAAGTATCCCTAAGGAACTTCCACTTGTTAATTTTAAATCAAGCTTCTCAAAAATTTTAATCTCAGGCTCAAAAGACTTGGAAACTTTGTGAAATGTAGCAAGTTCTTTGGTTTTTCTTTCAGTCGCCGTGAACTGTAGCTTAATCTTGTTTTCTCTAAGTCTGGATTTGGTAGCAGAGAGCTTTCCAATTAAATCGTGAGCAGCCTCAGTTCGACCTCTGGATTTAGTTGAACGGGCTTTAGCTCCTTGCTTTAACCAAGCTTCCTCAACTCTAACTTTAGATTTAAGAGAGGCAAGCTGACTTTCTTCAGCTTGAATCATCTCTTCTCTACGTTTTTTATAGTTGGAATAGTTTCCTTTGGCTTTGAAAATTCCCTCTTTGAAAGCTGGGTTAATCTCCGCCACCGAATTGACAGTATTTTCGAGAAAGGTCCTGTCATGAGAAATCATTAGCCAGGGGTAACTGCTGTTTTTTAGTAGAGACTCCAGCATGATGATCGAGCCAATATCCAGATGGTTTGTTGGCTCATCCAGAAGCAGTAAGTCTGGCTCTTGAGAGAGACCAATTGCAATTTGTAGTCGTTTTAGCTGCCCACCTGAGAACCCTTCGATAGTATCTTCCGGCTGATCGATACCGAGCTGTCCAAGGCAACTATAAGCAAGAGCCATGGCATCCGATAGATTGTTACCAGCTTCTTGAGAAGCTGCCAGAGCCAAGGCTAGGGAGGTTTGCGACTTATCGAAGGTTTCATTCTGGGCGATGTAGACAACCCTGGCTCCAGACTTTCTGCGAAGTTCACCCTGATCAGGCGTATCCATACCCGCAATAAGCTTAAGAAAGGTAGATTTTCCAGCTCCATTGGGTCCAACTAAGCCTATTTTATCTCCAGGCTGGACAGTCATGCTTAGACCGCCAAAAAGCTGGTTCTTCCCAAATTGTTTGAGGAGGTCGGTTATAGTGACTAGAGGGGATTTGGACACGCTGGAATCTTTAAAGTTACTGAAGTGTGGGAAGCTAACATGGATTGACCTCTGCCTCCCAATGATTGTTATTTCGACAGTAAAATGTTAGGTAATCGCCTTTATTCCGTATATCTATTTCTGTCCTAGGCCTTTTCCCATGAAATCTTTTTCCGAGCTTGCCCTAAGCGAGCCTATTCAGCGTGCTCTCGAAGCTGAAAAATACAGCGAACCAACCCCTATTCAAGCTGAGGCAATACCTGTTCTTTTGGAAGGGCACGACATTTTGGCCTGTGCTCAAACTGGAACTGGCAAAACGGCTGCGTTTTGTATCCCGCTTTTGGAAAAACTGTCTAGCGAGAAAGTAAAACTCAAAAATTGGGAA